>CALGXF010000079.1 GCA_937935995.1 uncultured Alphaproteobacteria bacterium | reverse complement strand
CCCCCCCCCAGAGTCAAGCGGAAAATACATAAAAAAAGAGGAGCCTTCACGCCTCCTCAATCATAAAAAAAAAGCCCCCGATTGGGGGCTGTTCTTATTTTTCTTCATTTAAGTATTTCGAACCAGACTTCCAATAATCGTACCCGGTTATCACGGTCATAATGGCGGCGAACCACAAAGCAATCGCTCCGACCCAGTCTAAATGCAGAAAAGCCGGTGCTTCTCCCGGTTTAGAAACCATCAACACCGGCAAAGCAATCATTTGGAATGTTGTTTTCCATTTAGCCAATTTTGTCACCGGTAACCCGACTTTGATTTCAGCCAAAAATTCACGCAAACCGGAAACCAAAATTTCACGGCACATAATAATCACCGCCGGAATAATGGCAAAGACTTCCAACCGTTCCGTATAAGCCAGCATCAATAAAATCGCTCCCACCAACAATTTATCCGCAATCGGATCCAACACGCGGCCGAAACACGATACTTGATTTAAATGACGCGCCAAATACCCGTCCATATAATCCGTAATTCCGGCCAACGCAAACAAAATAACACCTATCCAAGCCGATACCGGTCCTTCAAAAAAGAAGGTTGCGACAATTAACGGAATGGCCCAAATACGCCCGATTGTCAATAAATTCGGAATGTTCACTTTCTTTTTCATGATATGTCTCCATTAAACTTTTCGGTTTCTATCATACTCATTTGTGCGTAAAAGTATAGATTTTTTTTGCAATATTTTCAGAAATGCCGGGAACCTGCATCAATTCGGGGACAGAAGCCTCCAATACCGCGCGCGGTGTTCCGAAATGCGCGATGAGCGCTTTACGGCGAACCGCACCGATACCTTCAATTTCATCCAATGTCGCCCGCAAAGAGGCTTTTTGCCGCTTCATTCGATGAGACCCGACCGCAAACCTGTGCGCCTCGTCCCGCAAACGTTGAATAAAAAACAACAAAGCACTGTTGCGCTCTAAAATAATCGGCTCCGATGAACCGGGCAGATACAACTTTTCTTTTCCCGCATCCCGTTCCGGCCCTTTTGCCACACCCATCACCGGCACACGCACCCCGACTTCATCCATCGTTTCTTTAACCGCGCTTAACTGTCCCAGCCCGCCGTCAATCAGCATCGCATCCGGCAAATCATTTTCCTTCGCGCCACGCGTTAAACGCCGCGTCAACACTTCATGCATCATGGCAAAATCGTCCCCGGCTTTGGACTTTAAAATATTATACCGCCGATAATTGTTTTTCATAAATCCTTTCGGCCCTGCCGCAATCATCGCTCCGACAGCCGAAGTTCCCTGAATATGGCTGTTATCATACACTTCCACTTTTTCAATTTTGGGCAAGTTCATGAGGCGCGCTAATTCTGCCAACATATCCGTTTGCAATCCCGTTTCCGTCAAATGACGGGACAACGATTCTTTGGCATTCACCAATGCTTGATTTAAAATTTTGCGCCGGCCCTCTTTCACATGCGCATTCAACCGCACCACATGCCCGTATTTTTGGCAAAGAGCCGCTTCAATATCCTTTTGACCGGGCAATTCATGGCTGATAATAATTTCATGCGGCGGCGGCAGGTTTTGGTAAAATTGACCGATAAAACTTTCCAACAACTGCGGCTCCGTTTGGTCTTTGACATCATCTAAAAAAACAACATGCGTCCCGCCGTTTTGGCCATGCCGGAAAAAGAACACTTGAACTGCCGCTCGGTCGGCCTGTTGATAAACAGCAATAAAATCCGCATCCACATGTTGATCAAACGTCGTTCCGTCCGCATACGATTGCATGTGATTTAACGCCGCTATTCTGTCGCGTAACACCAACGCTTGCTCATAATTTCCTTTTTCACTTTCCGCGAACATGCGCTCTTTTAATTTTTCCTGTATCGCCGAGCTTTTGCCGTTCATAAAATCTTTAGCCTGTTGTACCAGCTTCTTGTACTCTTTTTCCGAAATTTCACCGGTACACGGTGCACTGCATCGTTTGATTTGATACAACAAACACGGCCGCGTCCGCAGCGCAAACATAGAATCCGTACACGTCCGCAACAAAAAGACTTTCTGTAAAACAGCCAACGCTTCGTTAACAGCCGATGCTGACGCATACGGCCCGAAATAATCCCCCTTTTCCACACGCGAGCCGCGATATTTGGTCACTCTGGGATAGGGATGATTTGCTGACATAAAAATATAAGGAAAGCTCTTGTCATCTTTTAATAAGATATTGTAATAAGGCCGGTATTTTTTAATCAGCTCGTTTTCCAACAAAAAAGCTTCGGCTTCATTGGGCGTCTCCACCACAATCAAGTCATTGACTTCACTGACCATCCGTTGCAAACGAACGGGCAGCTTGTCATATTTTGTATATGAAATGACGCGCTTTTTTAAATTTTTGGCTTTTCCGACATACAAAACCTTGCCGGTTTTGGATAACATACGGTAAACACCCGGCCGACCTGGCAGAAGCGCAACTTTCGCCTTTAAAATATCCACGCCGGCCGGAGTCATTTTTTACTTTTTAACCGCCTTTTTGGCTGTCTTTTTTACTGTTTTCCGAACAGGTGCTTTTTTCAAAGCCGCTTTTTTAACAGCTTTTTTCACCACTGTTTCCACAGGCAGTGTCCACACTTCGTTCGAACGCGCCAACCGCAAAGACAACAAAGACACTTCATTCAAAAATTCAGGCGGCAAATGCTTTTTGAATTGTTTGAAATAAGTCAACTGTGCCAAAGCTTCATTTAACCCCTGCACTTTGTCAACCGACATTAAATCAACGAATTGTTTTTCCGAAAAATCCAATCCGTTCCAATCAATATCTTGGTAAGTCGGCATCATCCCGAGCGGGCTTTCAACAGCCCCGGCCCGATGCGCTACACGTTCCACAATCCACCGCAACACGCGCATGTTTTCGCCAAATCCCGGCCAAATGAATTTGCCTTTAGCATCTTTTCTGAACCAGTTGACACGGAAAATAAGCGGCATTTCTTTCAACTTGCGCCCGACATTCAGCCAATGTGTGAAATAATCGCCCATGTTATATCCGCAAAAAGGCAACATCGCGAACGGATCTCGGCGAATTTCGCCCATTTTCCCTTCGGCCGCCGCCGTTTTTTCAGATCCCAACGTCGCCGCTAAATACACCCCGTGCGCCCAATTAAAAGACTGGTATACCAACGGTGCGTTCGTTGCCAATCGACCGCCGAAAATAAACGCCGAAATCGGTACGCCTGCCGGATTTTCCCAGTCGGCATCAATCGCCGGATCTTGCATAGCCGGCGCCGTAAAACGGCTGTTCGGATGAGCTGCCGGCGTATCGGACTTGGGCGTCCAATCACGGCCTTGCCAATCAATCAGATGAGCCGGTGCTTCATCTGTCATGCCTTCCCACCACACATCACCGTCATCGGTTAACGCTACGTTTGTGAAAATCGTGTTGGCACGGCATGATTCAAGCGCATTTTTGTTTGTTTTGGCACTGGTTCCCGGCGCAACGCCAAAGAAACCGGCTTCCGGATTTATCGCATACAATTTGCCGTCTTTGGGTTTAATCCACGCGATGTCATCCCCGACTGTCCAAACTTTCCACCCTTTGAATGACTTGGGCGGAATGAGCATCGCAAGGTTTGTCTTGCCGCACGCACTCGGGAAAGCCGCCGCAATATATGTTTTCTTTCCTTCCGGATTTTCAATGCCGGCGATTAACATGTGCTCTGCCAACCAACCTTCATCTTTCGCCATTTTGGATGCAATCCGCAGAGCCAGACATTTCTTGCCCAGCAACGCATTGCCGCCGTAACCGGAACCGAACGAAATAATTTCACGTGTTTCCGGAAAGTGCGTAATATATGTATTTTCCGGATTGCACGGCCAAGCCACATCTTTTTCGCCGTCTTTCAACGGACGCCCCACAGAATGCAAACAAGGAACAAAAAAGCCTTTATCGCCCAAAACCGGCCATACTTTAGCCCCCATCCGGGTCATAATCCGCATGTTGGCGACAACGTACGGAGAATCCGTAATTTCAATACCGATTTGGGCGATATCAGATCCCAAAGGCCCCATTGAAAACGGAATGACGTACATTGTCCGGCCATGCATACAGCCTTTGAACAATTTGCTCAACGTTTTTTTCATTTTTTTAGGATTCGCCCAATTGTTTGTCGGGCCGGCATCTTCTTTCTTTTCGGAACAAATAAATGTTCTTGATTCCACCCGAGCCACATCTTTGGGATTTGACCGGGCTAAAAAGCTGTTCGGCCGTTTTTTGGGATTGAGCCGGGTAAATGTCCCTTTTTCAACCAATAAATCACACAAACGGTTGTATTCTTCATCAGACCCGTCGCACCAATAAACTGCGTCCGGTTCACACAACGTCGCGATTTGATTAACCCAAGTAATCACATTTTTATTCTTTGTCGGTATGGTATTTTGTTTCATTTCATGTCCCCTTTATCATCAAATTCCTGTTTCTTTCTCTATTATAACGATTGATTTTCGAAGAACAAGTTTTTTCATCAGAATTTATTTGATTTTTAGATAAATTTCAGTATGCTTGATGACAGTTAATCACTAAATAAGGAGTTACCAAATGAAAAACATGATGGATATGATGAGCATGATGAAGAAAGCACAACAAGTGCAGTCTCAAATGACAATCATCCAAAACAAAATGGAAAACACGGAATTTACCGGGACAGCGGCGAATGATGCCGTACAAGTCACCATGACCGGCAAATTCAAAGCAACCAAAGTCAAATTGGATAAATCGGTTGTGGATGCCGACGACATTGAAACGTTGGAAGATTTGGTTTTGGTCGCGATTAATGACGCGAAGCAAAAGGCCGATGATGCAATGGAAAAGGCTTTTGAATCCGTCAAGAAAAGCTTAGGTTTGCCGGACGAATTTAAACTGCCGTTTTAAACATGCAGATTTCCGAAATTGATACACTGGTTCATTTATTGGCAAAGCTGCCGGCGTTAGGGCCTCGCTCTGCCCGGCGGGCTGTTTTGTATCTGTTAAAGAAAAAAGACAGTACGATGGCGCCGTTAATAACCGCTTTGCAAGAGGTGTACGATTCCGTTCAACCTTGCCCTGTTTGCGGGAATATGGATACGCAAAGCCCGTGTGCGATTTGCCAAGATGAAAAGCGAGACAAAACAACATTGTGTGTTGTCCAAGATGTTTCGGATTTATGGGCATTGGAACGCTCCAACGCCTTTAAAGGCGTTTATCACGTGCTGGGTGGCGTTTTATCCGCTTTAGACGGTATCGGGCCGGAAGATTTAAAAATTGCTTCTTTAATCGGCAAAGTACAGGCCGGCGGCATTCAAGAAGTATTACTGGCTTTACCGGCAACGGTTGACGGGCAAACAACAGCCCATTATATTGCCGAAAGTTTGGAAGGCTTGCCGGTAAAAGTATCGCGTTTATCACACGGTATTCCGGTTGGCGGCGAGCTGGATTATTTAGATGACGGCACACTTCAAACGGCTATCAAAACGCGTAGAAGTTTATAAAGTTTATTTGATTGACGGCAGTCTTCCTTAAAACGTCTGCTGTTTCGGAAAGAAGAATAAAGGGTCGAAGTATCGACCCTTTTTCTGAAATTTACCGCCCTCTGTTTCGAAGTGCTTCGTTTGTTACAGTAACAGATATATCATTTCCACGTGTATATTCTTCTGTCAAAGTCGGCGACGCCGTTTCTCCTTTGCCTTTTTCCGCTAAATCAGACAATGATTCTTTTAAATGCGACGGTGCGCGTTTTGCCTGCCCTTCCTTCAATACGTCTACGATTGCTTTATCTTGGGCATAATCAAACGCATTTTCTCCTGTCTTATCCTTTGCATTCACATCGGCACCTTTCTGTATCAAAAGCTTCGCTGTCTTGACATCTCCTTCCATTACTACCCACATCAACGGCGTACTGCCATCCTCGGCTCTCGCGTTAACATCCGCGCCTTTTTCAAGCCACTTTGGAACATCATCAAACCTTCCTTCTTTACACGCTTTTAACAATTCTTCGTTCATTATTCCTTGTAATGTTCCGCTATTATCATAGTCAAATGCCGTGTTGCCATCCTCATCTTTTGCATTAACGTCGGCCCCTTTTTCAAGCAATAACCTGGCCACGTCTGTATGATCACGCTCACACGCCCACATCAACGCTGTCCTGTCATACCCATTCCTTGCTTCAATATCAGCGCCCTGTTCAAGCAACTTTGAAACGTCGCCAAGCCATCCGTTTCTAGATGCTCTCAATAATTCTTCGGTCAACACTCCTTGTAATATTCCGCTCTTATCATAATCAAGTGCTGTTTTGCCAGTTATATCCTTTGCCTTGAAGTCAATATCTTTTCGACTCGTTAACTCGCCAAACATGTCCATATCACCATTCGCACACGCTAGCATCAACGCTGTCCAGCCATAATCGTCTTTTGCATTGACATCGGCACCCTTTTCAAGCAACTTTGAAACATCCTCAAGTCTTCCTTCGTCAGCTGCTTTCAGCAATTCTTCGTTTAATGCTTTTTTCTCTTCACTCGTCATCATTATCCGCCGTCCTTTCCCTAAATGTTAAAACATCAAGCTTTTTAGCTTTACATTTCTATTATACCATACCCCCCCCCCCCAGAGTCAAGCGGAAAATACATCTTCTGACAATTAAAATTGCTTTGGAAAACTGTCTTCCGGTACAACAAATCTGTTTAATTGGCGGCGAGCTGGATTATTTGGACGACGGCACGCTTCAAACGGCCATCAAAACCCGCAGAAGTTTGTAAAGTTTAAAAAGAAGTTTACAAGTAAAAAAAAAGAGCCTTTCGGCTCTTTTTCTTTAGCATGCATGCATCGGCGGAGAGGTTGTTGAACAATCCATCTCTTGGTCATACACATAAAAGCCACCTGTATCGTCTTCACAGCACTTCGTGTGAACCGGCGGAATACAAGAGTATCGCATTGCGTCTCCCGGCACAAATTGATACGCTCCGTGGAAATATCCCGGGCCTTCCGTACATTCACAGTATTTATCTCCCGCACAGTAGCGAATAGTCGGACCATCTACAATTGATACGGCCGTCACCCATTCATACCCGACGTCCGTACAAATGCTACAGGTTTCGTCCATGCTGTCGCACGGATAGACACCCACATCGCTGCCACAGGTATTAACTGTGCTACCGCATTGTTTACCTCTGTCACAACACCACGTATTCCCGTCACTGTCCGAACATTCATGTTCGCAGTCCGTACACGCCGATGCCGCTTGACATTGTCCGTCTTGCCAAGAACTGGCGCCACCCGTTATAACCGCACAACAAATGGCATCCGTTTGTTCATCATTCGGGCATGGGTCATTCACACAATTTTCCGGATTGGTGACACAGAACCGAACACAAGCTTCACTACTTGAGGGGGCCATACAACACGCATAATTCCCGCTGTCTTTACAAATGCAATACGGCAATGTCGGATTCGTATCACAATCTATGTCTTCGCATTGACCGTCGACACATTGTTGTCCCGTTGTACAATCCCCGTCATCCGTACATTCGGGCGGGACACAAATCCCCCCTTGACAGATCATGTCACCCGAACAATCGGCGTTTTCTGAACAGTCAGGATCTCCACAAACACCGTCTTTACAAACCATCCCGGAAAGACAATCGGTGCTTTGGCTACATGTCGGCGGTTCTTGACACGTTTCGCCTGTATATCCGTCAGAGCACACACAACTTCCGTTTTGGCATGTTCCATGAGCACCGCAATCAATTCCCGCGCACGGATCCGGCGGAATGCTACAATCTATTCCGGTGTAACCGTCTGTACAATCACACACACCATTCGTACAAGTTCCGTGCAATCCGCAATCAATCCCGTCGCACGCGTCCGGATCAGTTCCCGAACCGCTTCCAGAACCGGAACTCCCACTCCCCGAGCCGCTTGATGTTCCACCACTCGACCCGCCGGAACCGCCAGATGAACCGCCGTGTCCCGTGCCGTTACAAAGCGTCCCGTCTTCACCAAAACAGAACTTCATTGCTAATCCGTCATTTGTTCCACAAATGTCACTGTCACCTTGATAGACTGTGTTTCCAACGACAATCTGGTCGATGTCTGTCGGATTCATCTTTAAAATCATTTCACACACACGATATGTCACGCCCGTTGCTTCGACGTAATACGATGAACCACTATCTTTCTTCGTCACCATCGCGTAATACGTGCCATCCGTTAAACCCGGAAACCGGAATTCATGACCGGACGGTTTACTCGCATAATATTCGTCAATCATCGGAACGTTTGTTCCCCGTAACATCACATCGTAAATTGTTTCATTTGCCCGATGTTTGTTCATCGCATACGTAAACCCGACCAAAGCCGTAATTGATAACACCCCGATGATGGCTAAAACGCCAAGCATTTCTATCATCGACCGACCATGTTGCTTCGTTTGTTTTTGTTTCAATTATTATCTCCTTTTTGGTTTTTATTTAACTGTACTCGATAAATTATTTATTGACCCACCTGTTTATTGTGAATTTTAATGCTTTTTTCCTTTCGCCTTCCAACTCTACCCCCCCCCCAACATCTGTCAAGAAGAAAATGAACGCTAAAAAACCATAAAAAAACCGTCCCACAGTGAAGCCCTCACAATGAAAGACGATTTTTATATCTTTTCTTCGACTTGTTTTCTGCCGGTTCTATAACGGTAAGCGGATATTTTTCTTCATCGTATAACTTTCCGTTAACCTCTACCAACACAAGGCGTAAAGGTCCCCCATACGCGTGTAGACACCCACATTTGCCGTAGAGAGATTAACGTTAATTGCACGACCGGAATCGTAAGGAATCGTTGACCAAGCACTTTGGCCTTCAGAAAGAGCTTGCTCCATATTCAAACATTTTCCCGTCCCTGTAGTGACATCCCAAGAGTATACATCATCACACATTTGTTCCATTGTGGCTAATGTCCGTCCTTGCGCATCACACCATGAAAAAGCCGTATACCAATTCATGGTAATGTTACTTTTACAATACACATGACCGTTCTTGCCCGTTATTTCTGTTCCGCTATCACATGCCGCAAAAGAAGGGGATGCCACGAACAAACATAAACATATCCATAATGCTGTCTTTTTCATTTTTCTTCCTTTCTTTTTATTTCACCGGACAAATCAAAGGCGATGTTTTATCAAATGCCAGACACACCCCGTACAGTAAATTTGAACCGTTAGCCGATAATGTGCCACACGTGTCACTCGACCAATTGAAACGGCAATATTGATTATCTTCGCACGGATGACGCGCCCGAACTGTCGGCATCATGTTTTCTTCATGTTGGCGGCATTGATTGTAATACGTGGATAAAGCAGCACATCGCCCATAAATCGTCGGCACACCGTCGGCCGGAATGACACCGCTACAATCCGCATCAGTCCACCGTAAAATACAATATTGACCGGACGGGCAAGCCTCTTGAATGACCATTGACGCCTCTCCATTTTCTTCATGAAATGTATAAGAGCAATCTGCGTACCACCAACCCCCTGCCGATCCTTCATATACATAGACACAAAATCCTTGTGCCGGCACACATTGCGTCCCATTAAAGTAATTATCCTCTGGGCAATAACACGCCCCGTTCCAGTCTCCGTTCGCTTTAAGACAACAAGATTTTTCCGTGATGTCTTCTATTTCTTTAACAACAGGGCAAACTATTTTTTCGCAATTTCCGTATTCTGTCCATTCATACCCGAAATCACACACACAACCCGCCGTTAATTGACAACGCGCATGGTCGGGGCAATCACAACCCATCGCTTTGCCGTACCCGAATATCATCTCGTTCTTATCCGATGAACAGCCCGTCAGTTGAACATAATCCC
>CALGXF010000078.1 GCA_937935995.1 uncultured Alphaproteobacteria bacterium | reverse complement strand
CCGAAGGCGCGCCGACAATTTACGGGCGATGTGCCACTTTGTCCACATATTACAATCAATGCCGCCAATACGAAGAAAACATGGTACCGACGGTTTGGGCGCGTCACCCGTGTGAAGATAATCAATATTGCCGTTTCAATTGGTCGAGCGATACCTGTAGCACGTTATCGGCCGAAGGCGCGGATTTATTGTATGGGGTGTGTTTGGCATTGAATAAAACATCACCTTTGGTTTGTCCGGTGGAAACGAATGATGCGCAGTGAAACACTTCCGATTTATATCGATACGTATCATTTTATCGAACAAGTCTTTCGATGCACGGTTAAATTTTCACGTGAATATAAATTTACGATAGGAACACCGTTGAATGAACATGTGTTGACATTAGGCTGTTTGGTGGTTAAAGCCCACCGTACGTCTGACCGATTACCGGTATTGGATGATTTTTTGACGGTATCCGAAAAAGTACGGTTGCAGTTGCGATTAAGTATGGATTTTCATTTGTTGAGCTACAAACAGTACGCTGCTTTGGTTCAACAAATGGAACAAATTATGAAACAAGCAGTTACTTGGCAAAAAAGTGAAAGGAGAAAATTACGTGAAAACCTGTCAGAATCCGGAACAACACAAAGTTGACCGGAGCGAACACGTTTTAATTTTAAAAGGGCCGGGCGCCGATTTATTCGGCAAAGACAAAAGCACCGGCTGGCGAGGCGGTATGCTTCAATGCATTCCCTACGGTTCCTCTAATGCATTTAACGTTAATCTATCAACGGCAAATGTGAACAACAACAATCGTACGAACAACAACTACGCCTTGTGTTGGTAGCGGTTTTCCCAGCTTTTGGAATTAAAACATGCAGCAAATGGACTTTTATCAACTCTTGTCAGACGTGCGGTTAGACGATGTTTTTCAAGCATATTTTGAATGCCGGAAAAACAAACGGCGCAGTTTGTCGGCGTTGCGCTTTGAATTGGATTATGAACAGCATGTGACGGCGCTGTGGGACGATATTCAATCCCGGCGTTATCATGTTCGTTCATCCAATGCTTTCATTGTCACAAAGCCCGTTTTGCGCGAGATTTTTGCGGCCGATTTTCGGGATAGAATTGTTCACCATTTGGTGATATCGAAACTGATGCGGCTGTTTGAAAAAGCCTTTTCCGATTATTCTTTCAGTTGCCGAGCGGGGAAAGGAACCTTGTATGGCGTACAACAAGTCAATGATATGATTCGGCGGTGTTCCAACGAATACCGGACGGATTGTTTTGTCTTGAGATTGGATATACAAGGTTTCTTTTTCCACATTGATAAGCAAAAATTATATGAACGATTGAAAAATTTATTGGACAGCACGTACCATGCGTCGGATAAAGAAACGATTTTATTTTTGTTGCGAGAAATTTTGTCTGATAATCCGCAAAATCATTGCACGATTTTGGGAAAGCGGTCTGATTGGGATAATTTGCCCAAAAGCAAGAGTTTGTTTTATGCGCATCCCGGTTGCGGATTGCCGATCGGAAATTTAACCAGCCAAATTTTTGCCAACTTTTATTTGAATGGATTGGATCATTATATCGAATCATTGGATGCGAACTTGTTTTACGGACGCTATGTGGATGATTTGGTGTTGATACATCCGGATAAAGCTTTTTTAAAGCAAGCACAACACAAAATTCAAATGTATTTGCAACAAAATCTGGGATTGACACTGCACCCGAAGAAAATAATGTTGCAACATTACGCCAAAGGGTTTGCTTTTACGGGAGCATTTATGAAACCGGGACGAATCTATCCGACGAAACGCTTTAAAGCGTCTTTTTATCGAAAAATATCTGAAATAAACTATCGATGGAAAGAAGCTGTTCATCCTTTGGACGATCAATTGATCGAAAAAACGTTAAGTAGCCTGAATTCTTATTTAGGGCTATTGAAACACTATCAATGCTGGCGGATGCGGTTAAAAGCATGGAATATGCTGACTGAGGCGGTTCACGATACGTTTTGGATTAACCGAGATTTAACCAAAGTGTCTGTTCGGGATGAAATTAAGGAAAAAAGGCGGGCGCTTTTGCGTCAAAAGGTGTTGCCGCCGTTGGTGAAAAAGAAAAAAACTATCAGAAAGGAGAATAAAAAATGAAGCCTTATAAAATGAACTGCCTGTTGGCGGTTGTAACGATTGGATTGTGTTTGTTGACGGGAACAAATGCATATGCCGCGTGTGCGGAAGGAACAGAAATAACGGGCAAGAACGGTCATGTGTATTGTAAAAGTAACATTACCATGAACTGGTATACGGCCTTTGCGTGGTGCGATACACAGGGTCGGACATTGGCCACAATGGAGCAAATGTGTGATATTGACGACACCCAACGGTGGGATGGGAACACGGGAGCGGGAAAGTGTTTAAATTTGGTGGGAGCATCTTCTGAAAATCAATATGTTTGGTCGGCCATTCCCTTCGGTTCCTCTCTTGCATTTAACGTTAATCTATCAACGGCAAATGTGATCAACAACAATCGTACGAACAACTACTACGCCTTGTGTTGGTAGCGGTTTTCCCAGCTTTTATGACTTCAATCCGCCCATTAAAAGGGCGGATTGGGACTTGACGGGCTGCATTTAAAAGCAGCCCGTCCGCGTTTTTTTTAAGCTTTTATTCCGTAAACAGGGGGATTCCGGCCAGCATTTGGTGAAGCCTTTGTTCATCAAAAGGTAGGTACTCTGCAATTGTAAAACCGACCGTTTCCGCGTGATTTGAAATACAATGAAGAATTTCCGACAACTTTTCGAATGTCATTTTCCCGCCGCCGGCGCCGTCTCCCACTAATTGCGGGTTCGCAAAGTACGTTGAATGAAATAAATGTTCATCCAGCACGTCAATGTCAAAATGCACTAAAATCTGGTCAAATCGTTTCATAAAAGAACAGATTTCTTCATCGGAAATAAATTCATTTGTTTGAATTTTGTAATCAACGCCCGTTTCTTTTAAAAACTGTTCTTGGTAAGGGTGTAAATTTTGAAGACCGACATAAAGGATGTCGCTTGGTTTGAATGGTGGATTTTTCATCATACCGGAAAGCGTTTTATCGCCGCGCCCCATCAGGCTGCCTAATACCATTGCATGCGCATAAGGATAACCGTCTTGAGGCATCGAAACATCTGGATGCGCATCAATCCAAATAATGCCGGTATTTTTATATTTTCCGTGCAAATAATCAAAAGGCGCTAAAGAAACCAGACAATTTCCGCCGATGGTGATGATTTTATCCGGATTTTCGGCTTGGATTTTCGACTCTGCGTCTTGAATGCCGGCCAGAACAACGTCTTTCGCATAAATGCCGTCTGTAATGGTTCGATTTGCTCCGTCAGGGGGCGCTATATTGACTTTGATTAAAGGTTGTTTCTTGTTTTCGGGCAAAATATGCGCCAACAAGTTTGCTCCGAAATAATATGTGTCTAATCCTCCGCTGACATAGTCCGGGTATAAAAGGCGAATTGTTTTCATCTTCTTCCTTTCTGTTAAAATGGGTTTAAAGAACTCTATATGTAAGCTAAAGTGAGTTTATTCAAAATGCAATAGGTTATTTAAAGGTATCATCAAAAAATCCCCGCCGAAGCAGGGATTTTTTAATGGTAGGCGGTAAGAGATTTGAACTCCTGACCCTCTCGGTGTAAACGAGATGCTCTAGCCAGCTGAGCTAACCGCCCGATATGTGGGGCATCTTATCTGTATTTGCTTCCTTTGTCAATAAAAAAATACGGTTATTCTCTTTTTATTCGGGATGTTCATTTCCTTTTGTTTGCCTTTTTGACTTGCCGTATGATAAAAGAGCGACCTTTCGGCCGCCCTTTATAAAACAAAAGTCAACAAAACTTATTTGTTGACAGCGTCTTTCAAGCCTTTTCCAGCCGTGAATTTCGGTTGTTTGGAAGCAGCGATTTTGATTTTTTCGCCAGTGCGCGGATTGTGGCCTTCAGAAGCAGCCCGTTTTGTTACTTTGAATGTACCAAAACCAACCAAACGAACGTCACCGCCTTTTTTCAAAGCGCCTGTAACAACTTCAACGAAAGCATCAACAGCTTTGCCGGCATCAGTTTTGGACAAACCAGCTTTTTTTGCAACTTCTGCAATCAATTCATTTTTATTCACGATAGGACTCCTTTTTTTATGTTAATACCTACTTTTTGGCTCTTTTCAGCCACGTATTCATGTTATGACGTTTTTTTGACGGATGTCAACAAAGAATCTTCATTTTTGTGACTTTTCCTGCTTTTTTGTGAACAAAAATCTTTTTTTAGGGGATGTTTATCGCCGCTTTGCCCTTGAAAGTAGAAAATATCCATATAAGCGTAGGAAATACAAAGAGTTAGTCTTTCGTTTTTCCTTTTCTTTAAACGATTCGTTTGGACGGAAAATAAGAAAAATCCCCTGCCTTTTCAGGGCAGGGGCATGTGTTGATTTATATCACCACAGATTTATCAGTTCATTGCCGGTGCACAAATTTGTTCATCAGCCGGTTCCATCGGCAACGGAGTGAGTTCTCGGATTAAAGCTTTATGCAACACTTCTTCCACATGCGAAACCGGGATAATTTCCAAACCGTCTTTCACATTTTGCGGAATTTCGCTTAAATCTTTTTTGTTTTCTTCCGGAATCAGAACCGTTTTTAGTCCGCCGCGCAAAGCAGCCAGCAGTTTTTCTTTTAATCCGCCAATAGGCAACACGCGACCGCGCAACGTGATTTCACCCGTCATGGCAATGTCTTTGCGAACCGGAATGCCCGTTAAAGCCGACACCAACGAAGTACACATGGCAACCCCGGCAGAAGGGCCGTCTTTCGGTGTAGCACCTTCCGGGACATGAACGTGAATATCGCTTTTTTCAAAAACGGAAGACGGAATGCCGAAAGCCGTATGACGTGACCGAACATAAGAACGAGCAGCTTCAATCGATTCTTTCATGACATCCCCGAGTTGCCCCGTCAGAATAATATTACCTTTACCGGGCATCGTTACGGCTTCGATTGATAAAATTTCGCCACCGACTTCCGTCCAAGCCAAACCGGTTGTCACACCGATTTGATCTTCTTGTTCCGCAACACCGAAGCTGTAACGCGGCACACCGGCATACTTTTCCAAATTTTCACCGGTGATGGTGACTTTTTCCTTTTTGTCAATCATGATTTCTTTGACGGCTTTTCGTGCCAAGTTCGCGATTTCGCGTTCTAAATTTCGGACACCGGCTTCACGTGTGTATAACCGGATTAACCCCCGAATCGCACTTTCGTCCACCGAAAATTCATTTTCCGACAAAGACGCTTCTTTCATTTGTTTGGGCAACAAGTGTCGCAAAGCAATTTGTACTTTTTCATCTTCGGTATAGCCGGATAATTGAATGACTTCCATTCTGTCCAACAACGGTCGCGGCATTTTCAACGTATTTGCCGTTGTGACAAACATAACCGGCGACAAGTCATAATCGACTTCCAAATAATGATCGTTAAAGGTCGCATTTTGCTCGGGATCCAAGACTTCCAACAAAGCAGAAGAGGGGTCTCCGCGCCAATCGGCACCCAGCTTGTCAATTTCATCCAACAAGAACAGTGTGTTCAGCGTTTTGGCCTTTTTCATGCTTTGAATAATTTTGCCCGGCATTGCCCCGATATAAGTCCGCCGATGGCCGCGAATTTCCGCTTCATCCCGCATGCCGCCCAACGATGCGCGCACAAAGTGCCGACCGGTTGCTTTGGCAATGGATTGTCCCAACGATGTTTTCCCGACACCCGGCGGGCCGACAAGGCATAAAATCGGTGCTTTGTTGTCGGTTGATTTCTTTTGAACGGCCAGAAACTCAATAATTCTTTCTTTGACTTTTTCCAACCCGAAGTGGTCAGCATCCAAAATTTCCTGCGCTTTGACCAAATCAATGTCATTCCGACCCGTCTTTTTCTTCCAAGGCAATGATAAAATCCAATCCAAATAATTGCGAATCACGCTGGCTTCCGCAGACATCGGCCCCATCATGCGCAGCTTTTTCAATTCACCTTTGGCTTTTTCCTTGACTTCTTTGGGCAAGAATGTTTTTTCGATTTTTTCTTGTAATTCAATTAAATCGCTGCCGTCATCGCCGTCGCCCAGTTCTTTTTGAATAGCCTTCATTTGCTCATTCAAATAATATTCTTTTTGGCTTTTTTCCATTTGGCGTTTAACGCGCTTGCGGATTTTCTTTTCCACATTTAAAACGCCCATTTCTTTTTCCATGTAGGTGTAAATCATTTCAAGGCGTTTAGTCAAAGACTGCGTTTCCAGCAAGCTTTGCTTTTCGGTTAGCTTTAACGTTAAATGAGCCGCGATGGCATCGGCCAAATCGGCCGGTTCCTTAATTTGAGAAACAGAAACCAATACTTCCGGCGGCAACCGTTTGTTTAAGCGAACATATTGTTCGAATTGGTTCATGACGGAACGAGCCAGTGCTTCTAATTCCGGAGATTGTTCCGGTTTGTCCTGATATTCTTTCAACGTAACACTGAAGAAAGGATCTTCTTGGATAACTTGATCTAATTGCGCCCGAGTTGTTCCTTCGACCAAGACCTTGATGGTTCCGTCCGGCAGTCGCAACAGTTGTAAAACAGTTCCGAGCGTCCCGACCGTATTTAAATCCTTGATATCGGGATCATCGACAGTCGGATCTCTTTGCGCGACTAAAAACAACTGTTTGTTTTGAGACAAAATGCTGTCCAGTGCGCGAACCGACTTTTCCCGCCCGACAAACAACGGAACGACCATGTGCGGAAATACAACAATATCACGCAATGGCAGCAAAGGATATGTTTCCGGTTTAGGCATCATTTTTTCCATGTCATCTTTTTGAATGACAGGCGTCTCCGTGCAAATATTTTCGTCTTTCTTTTCCATTTGTCTTTAAAAATCCCTTAACTTGCAGATTCTTTTGGATGAGCTTCCGAATAAACCAAAATCGGTTCACTTTCGCCATTGACAACTTGTTCGTTGATGATGACCTCGCTTAAGTTTTTAATCGTCGGCAGGTCAAACATCAAATCCAACAACAGATTTTCCAAAATGGAACGTAATCCTCTGGCACCGGTCTTGCGTGCGATAGCTTTGCGCGCAATGGCCGTGCAAGCATCTTCCGTAATGCTTAACGTGACGTTTTCCATTTTAAACAAGCTCTGATATTGCTTAATCAGCGCGTTTTTCGGTTTTGTCAGAATTTCAACCAATGCTTTTTCGTCCAAATCGTCCAGCGTCGCAATGACCGGCAGACGGCCGACGAATTCCGGAATAAGCCCGAATTTCAACAAATCTTCCGGTTCCAGCTTGGCCAGTAGTTCTCCAGTTGTTTTTTCGTCCACATCATGAACTGTCGCCCCAAATCCGATAGACGATTTTTGTGTGCGTCGTTCAATCAATTTTTCCAAACCCGCAAAGGCACCGCCGCAGATAAACAAAATATTGGAAGTATCAACTTGAATAAATTCCTGTTGAGGATGTTTGCGTCCTCCTTGTGGCGGAACGGCCGCTATGGTTCCTTCCATCAATTTTAACAAAGCCTGCTGCACACCTTCGCCTGAAACGTCGCGCGTAATGGACGGCCCATCATTTTTACGTGAAATTTTGTCGATTTCATCAATATAAACAATTCCGCGTTGTGCTTTTTCCACATTGTAATCCGCCGCTTGCAGCAATTTTAAGATGATATTTTCCACATCTTCTCCGACATAGCCTGCTTCCGTTAACGTCGTGGCATCGGCAATTGCAAACGGGACATCCAAAATTTTGGCCAATGTCCGCGCCAGATACGTTTTTCCGCATCCGGTTGCGCCGACCAGCAAGATGTTGGATTTGTTGATTTCCACGTCGTCTTGTTTTTGAGCGCTTAACCGTTTGTAGTGGTTGTAAACGGCGACAGACAGGACTTTTTTGGCTTTTTCCTGAGCGATAACGTATTGATCCAAAAATTCTTTGACTTCATGTGGCGACTTTAATTGAAAAGACTCTGATTTGTCTCCTTCGGCCGTATTATTTTTGGCTTCTTCCTGAATAATGTCGGCACATAAAGCAATACACTCGTCACAGATAAAGACAGTTTGACCTTTCCCGTCGCCTAAAGACAATGTCCGTCCGGCGATGAGTTTTCTGACTTCATTTTGCGTTTTGTTGCAAAAAGAGCAGGTGAGTGTGTTTTTGGTTTCGTCATTTTTTTTATCTGTCATCGTCTTTTCCTCTTGTTCTGGTTATATAGGAAAGGTGCCGCATGTTTTCAAGACCTTTGGCATAAAAAATTATGTGAACGCACGTCCCTGCCGCATACAGCGCTATTCAGGGCGTTTTTCAATAATTTCATCAATCAATCCGAAAGCCTTTGCATCTTCCGGTGTCATGAAATTATCGCGTTCCATGGCTTTTTCCACCGTTTCCAGCGATTGTCCCGTTTGGTGAACATAGATTTGGTTCAATCGGGCTTTTAAATCCAAAATTTCACGCGCATGAATTTCAATATCCGTTGCTTGACCTTGGAATCCGCCGGAAGGTTGGTGAATCATAATCCGAGAATGAGGCAACGCAAACCGCCGGCCTTTTTCGCCGCAGCACAATAACAAAGACCCCATGGATGCCGCTTGTCCCATCACAATGGTTGAAACGGGACATTTGATGTAATTCATTGTATCCAAAATAGCCAACCCGGATGTGACAACGCCGCCCGGAGAATTGATGTAAAAAGAAATTTCTTTCTTGGGATCTTCGGCTTCCAAGAACAACAGCTGCGCACAAATCAAACTGGCAACGTCATCTTGTACAGGCCCTGTCAAAAAGATGATTCTTTCTTTTAACAAGCGCGAATAAATATCATACGCCCGTTCCCCGTGGCCGGTTTGTTCAACAACCGTCGGGATTAAATAATCCATGTGAGGGGTAACAAAGTCTGTACAAGTCATAACGTCCTCCATTTATTTTGCTTTTTTCGCTTTTGCTTCTTTTTTGTCTGGATCATAAGCATACAATTCTTCCACAGACAGTTTTTTGTCATTTAATTTGACTTTTTCTGTGATGAATTCAATGACTTTTTCTTCGAACATCGGCGCTTTTAAGGCCTCTAAAGCACGCGGGTTTTTGGAATAAAATTCAAAGACTTTCTTTTCTTGACCCGGATAACGGCGTGCTTCTGCCATGACGGCGTTGGAAATCTCTTCTTGAGACAACGTAATCTTGTTTTCGTTGGCAACTTCGGCTAACAACAAGCCCAACTTGACACGGCGTTCGGCGATAGCTTTGTAGTCTTTTTTCAAATCTTCATCAGACATTTTCTTTTCGTCTTCGTCAATGTCACCGCGCTTTTTGGCTTCTTCAAATTGACGCCAAATCGCATCAAATTCCATGTCAACCATACCGGCCGGTGCTTCAAAGTCCGTCTTTTCGGCCAAAGCATCCAACAAAGCCCGTTTTAAATGGACTTTGGAAACATTGTTATATTCTTTGGTCAATTCTTCTTTAATCAATTCTTTCAAAGCATCCAACGTGTCTTTCCCAAAGGCTTTGGCAAAATCATCATTGATTTCGGGATTCTTCACTTTGCGCAATTCTTTGACCGTTACGTCAAACACAGCCGCTTTTCCGGCCATTTCTTTGGCATGGTAGTTTTCCGGGAATGTGACGTTAACCGTCGCTTTGCCCGGGACATCCACACCCGTTAATTGTTCTTCAAAGCCCGGAATAAAGGTGTTGGAACCCAATTCCAAATAGTAATCGGTGCCTTTACCGCCGCGGAATTCTTTGCCGTCAATGGAACCGACGAAGTCAATAACAATGATGTCGCCTTTTTTGGTTTTGCGTTTTTCATCAACCACTTCCGTTTCCCGGCGGCTGAGCGCTAACCGATTCAACGCATCATCGATTTCTTTATCGGTCGCTTCGGCCGTCAGTCTTTCCACTTCGATTTTGGAAAAATCAACCGGTTTAATTTCCGGCAAAACTTCGACATCCATCGTGAATTCAAAATCTTTGCCGTCTTCAAACGTTACCACATCCACTTTCGGGTTTGTCGCAGAACGCAGTTTGTTATCCGTTAACGCCGTTTGAATGCCTTGTTGAACGAAATGTTCAGCCGCTTCGCCTTTGATAGCCTGACCGTATTTTTGTTCAACGACGTTTAACGGTGCTTTACCCGGGCGAAAGCCTTGTAATTTAACTTGAGACGCAACCGTTCCCAAACGTTTTGCCACTTCGGCGGCAAATTCATCGGCAGGGACAACAATTTTAAAAGAATGGGATAATCCTTTGTTTTTTGTTTCAGTAATTTTCATGTTTATTTCCTACTTTTTTTATTAACAAACCCATAGAAAAGTGGTGCGGGCGGAGGGACTTGAACCCCCATGAGTTTCCCCATCGGAACCTAAATCCGACGCGTCTACCAATTTCGCCACGCCCGCTTTTTCCTACTCGTATGGCAAGATATAGCCTAAATCGGAACGAAAGTAAACAAAAATCAACCAAATTAAGAGACTTTTTTAGGAACATCCTTTCTTAAATGATAACAGAACATTTTTAGACGGATTTTTTTTAAAGAGATTCATTAAATACTGGACTTTTTAGGTGAAATCAGCTATAAACATGCCCAAATTAAAGGATTGAAAAATGACTGATACACATGATATTATTTCAAAACGCAGAACATTTGCGATTATTTCTCACCCGGATGCCGGGAAAACGACCTTAACCGAAAAATTGTTATTGTTCGGAGGTGCGATTGCGATGGCCGGTGCCGTTAAAGCGAAAAAAGAACAGCGTGCGGCACATTCCGATTGGATGAAAGTCGAACAAGAACGCGGAATTTCTGTGGCTTCGTCGGTAATGACATTTGATTATGCGGGATGTACATTTAACTTGCTGGACACACCGGGACACGAAGATTTCAGTGAAGATACATATCGTGTTTTAACGGCGGTGGACAGTGCCGTCATGGTGATTGATAGCGCCAAAGGGATTGAAGAGCAAACGCGCAAATTATTTGAAGTTTGCCGCATGCGCGACATTCCGATTATCACTTTTATCAATAAGTTGGACCGTGACGGACAAGATCCGTTTGCGTTGTTGGAAGAAATCGAACAAACGTTGGCTTTGGATGTCTGTCCGGCCAGCTGGCCGATTGGCATGGGACGCGATTTTAAAGGATGTTATGATTTATTTCATGACCGGTTGATTTTAATGGACAAATCTGCGGCAAAGAACGTGGTCAGCGACGGTGAAGTCATCAATGGTGTTGATGATAAGCGATTGGAAGAATTATTGGAAACGGCGGAAGTGTCGTCTTTGCGTGAGAATGTTGATATGATTAAAGGCCTTTGCCCGTCCTTTGATATGAAAGCGTATCGGGAAGGCACCTTGACGCCGGTTTTCTTTGGCAGTGCAATTAATAACTTCGGTGTACGGGAATTGTTAAACGGCTTGGTGGAAATGGCGCCGAGTCCGCGCGCTCAAACGGCTGACAGCCGCGTGGTCGAACCGACGGAAGAAAAAGTAACGGGTTTTATTTTTAAGATTCAGGCCAACATGGATCCCAAACACCGCGACCGAATTGCTTTTATGCGGATTTGTTCGGGGCATTTTAAACGTGCAATGAAATTAATTCACCAGCGCAGTCAAAAACAGGTTTTGCTCAACAATGCCGTTTTGTTTTTGGCGCAGGATCGTGAATTGGCAGAAGAAGCTTGGGCCGGTGACATTATCGGTATTCCGAATCACGGCAATTTAAGAATCGGTGACACGCTGACGGAAGGGGAGGCTTTGAATTTCAAAGGAATCCCGAGTTTTGCTCCGGAATTGTTGCAAAAAGTACGCCCTGTTGACCCGTTAAAGGCGAAACATTTGGGTAAAGCTTTGATGCAAATCGCGGAAGAAGGCGGCGCTTGTGTTTTCAAGCCTTTCTTGGGATCTGACTGGATTGTGGGTGTTGTCGGCGCGTTGCAATTTCAAATTTTGGCCGATCGCATTCGAACGGAATATGATGTGCCGGTTATTTTTGAACAGACCAGTTTTTATACGGCGCGCTGGGTAGACGGCAAACCGGCAGACAGGAAAAACTTTGCGGATAAAAACCAAGCAAATGTTGCTCAAGATCATGACGGCGATTTGGTCTTTTTAGCGCGCAATGCGTGGCATTTAAATAAAGCCGAAGAAGATTTCCCGCAGGTTCATTTTATCAAGACAAAAGAACATATTTTAAGCGCAAACGAATAACTGGTTGTTTTTATGTAAAAAAAATTAAGTAAAATCAAAAAAAACGCTTGTATTTGTGTAAAATCTTTTTATACTAGGTTCTGTTACAATTATTTTTCCTGAACAATGGAGATAGAAAATGAGTGAAAAAGATATTGAATACATCCGTGTTGCGGCCTATTACATTTGGGAGAATGAAGGTCGTCCGCAAGGGCGTGATGCTGAAATTTGGGCGATGGCCGAAAAATCGCTGAAGAAACCGGCTGCGAAGAAAGCAGCGGCAAAGCCGGCAGCTAAAAAAGAACCGGCGAAAAAAGCGGCTCCGGCCAAGAAAGCGCCGGCGAAAAAGGCTGCGACAAAATCCAAAATCAATCCGGTTCCGGTTAAATCTGCGGCAACAAAAATCATTACGCCGTTGTACGGTTCCGTAAAGAAATAAGAGAGATTTGATTTCTTTTAAAAGAGGGTCTTCAAGACCCTCTTTTTTTATGTAAAAAAGTGCTTGACAAATGTTGGGGGGGGGGGGGTAGAGTTGGAAAGAAAATAGAAAAACGGATAAAAACTCCCAATAAACAAAGAAGTTATTTGCCGACATAAACAGTAAAATCAAATCAAAGGAAGGTTTACATGAAAAGATATTCAACCAAACAGTACGGCCGGACACTTTTGGAAATGTTGGGTGTTTTGGCGATTATCGGTGTGTTAAGTATTGCGGCTTTGACCGGCTTTACCTATGCCATGAATAAACATCGGGCAAATGAAACGATTTATGATGTGATGTTACGGGGAACGAATGTGCCGATGGTGGATGAAAATTATGCGCGTAAACCGTCCGGTCACGAATTTCGGTTTCCGGGTTTAACGGATGGTACGTATTACCCGATGGTCACGAAAAAGGATACGGGGTCTTCGTATTACGTCGAGGCAACGGGCGTGACATACCGTGTCTGTGAAATGATTTTAAAGATGAATCCGACGGACATTGACCAAATTGTCGTCGGAAACACAGTCTATCAAGGCAACAGTGACATTTGCGGGACGAATGATGGGTTGGCAATGAAGTTCTGTTTCGGTGAAGACGGGACAATTTGTAATACTTCTGGTTCCGGCAGTGGTTCAGGTTCTGGGAGTGGTTCGGGCAACAATCCGGATTTATGCGCCGGTATCGTTCCGACATCAGATTGCAGTATTACGGCGGATGTTCATGATGAAAACGGTTGTGTGATTGTTCAAAAAGAAACATGTTCGGGAGATACGTATTGTTCAGTCAGTACATGTGAACCGTGCCCGGCCGCAGAAACGTGTGACGGAGAAAGTTGTTGTGCTTTGACGGGACCGGAAGATGTGTGTGGTCGTCCGACAAAAGAAGTCGGAACAATAACTATTTTGATTGATGAAGCCTTGAATGAACATGGCTGTTGTTATCATCCGGGAACGACGCAAGAAAGTTGTTCATTAAATCCGATTACGCTGCCAAAATGTACACCGACGTGTGACGGAACATGCCAAAGTGACGGGACGTGTCGTCCGGATTGTGAAAGCGGTTTTACATATAATGAAACAGCGGGTCAATGTTGTGAAGACTTAACGGCAACGGAATGTCAAACGGTGATTGAGGCCACAAGCGGAACTTGTCCGACATTAACGAATGCAGAGGATGGAACCACCTGTACGACAACCGATAATCAAAGCGGCGTTTGTTCGGCGGGGACTTGTGTAACATGTTCAGATACAAATTCTAAAGCTTGTTGTGAAAAGGCCGGGAAACTCTGGGTTGAAAATATCCAAGCATGTTTGGATGATGCCGATCCTTGTCAAGGTGGTTCAGGAACACCTTTTTGTGCGACTTACCAACCTATGGCCGGTTGTTTGACATTAAGTTGTTGTCAAACCGAAATTTATTCACACTATACGACGGATAATCCTAACAGCGGCGTGAATACGTGGGGATGTGTACCGGATGGGTATTATATTATTCCGTTTGATCCGATGGGAGTCCCATGCCATTCTTATTCGTATTGCCAATATGCCGCATGTGAAGGTCCGAATGATGTTGCAAAATTCTTCTCCATGGGGCCGGGGTGCTGTCCGGAAAAATGTTCTGTCGTGTACAATTCAGAATATTCTACCTATCATTGCTTGAGCGATCCGAATGATTTTAATTCAGAATGTGATACATCCGAGGGATGGTATTACTAAAAAAACGGATGAGAACTCATAATAAATAAAGAAGTTATTTGTCGAGATAAACAGTAAAAGGAAAGGAAGGTTGATATAATGCAACATCAAACAAACAACATGAACCGAAGTATGCTCACGAAATCAATGAAGATATTGATTGTTTCGGGATTGATTACCGGGGTGATTGTCGGGTTTTTGTCGGGATATTATTACAGAGAAGTATCTTGCAATGTAGAGATTTTAAGGTGCTTTAATTCTTCTTGTGAATGCTTCTGCCCGTGAATGATCATTGGCCCCTGATTCTTTTGAGTCTTACTAAAAAAGGAGCCGTTTCGACACGGCTCTTTTCAATTTTATTCCTGCCGGATTTTACCCCCGCCGGCCGAAGAGTTTTTCAATGTCTTTAAGCTTTAATTCAATATAAGTCGGGCGGCCGTGAATGCATTGGCCGGATGTGCCGCAGTTTTCCATCTGCCGCAACAACGCATTCATTTCAGAGGCGTCTAAAACACGTCCCGAACGCACAGAACCGTGGCATGCCATGCGGGCGCACAGCGCCTGAATGCGGTCTTCCAATGCCGACGCTTGACCATATTCCAGTAAAGTATCTGCAATGTCTTTCATTAATTTTTGAATATCCGGCTCTCCCAAAACAGCCGGTATTTCCCGAACGACAACGGCATCCAGACCAAAAGCATCAATTAACAAACCCATCGTTTCCAATTCTTCTTTGTGAGTTAACAAACGATGTGTTTCTTCTTCGCTTAACGAAACGACTTCCGGAATTAACAACAGCTGGCGTTCCATTTTACCATTCAATCCTTTTCGGATTTTTTCATATGTCAGCCGTTCATGTGCGGCATGTTGATCCGTGATGATGATACTGTCCGGCGTTTGAGAAATAATGTATGTTTCGTGAACCTGTGCCCGTGCTAAACCCAGCGGCGGAAAATCTTCCGGTATTTCCGGCTCAACGATTCGTTCTGCTTGAGATTCCATCGGCGGCGGAAAAACCAGCGTATCTGTCGTTATCACGTTGGCAGAATAAGAATCGTTTAAATCCAGTGGCGCTTGCGCTTCAAAATGAGTCGTTGTAAAAGACCGGCGCGGCGGATGCGGAACAATACCGGCAGAACTGTGTCCTAATGCACCGATGCCGATTGTAGTTGATGTTCTGTGACCGGCTTCGGCCAAAGCATTTTTCAATGTTCCGACAATTAACCCGCGAATAGGAGCCGCATCTTTGAACCGCACTTCGGATTTGGCCGGATGGACGTTCACATCCACTTCATGACACGGAACGTTCAAAAATAACGCCAAAACCGGATATCCGTCGCTGCCGTGACCCATTAATCCCTGATAAGCCCCTTTAACGCATCCGAACAACATTTTATCTTTAACCCAACGGCCGTTGACAAATAAATATTGTTCCGTGCTGGTCGAACGTGTATACGTCGGCAGGCTGATAAACCCATCCAATGTTACGCCTTCATGTTCGCCATGGATTTCAATGGCATTGTCTTTGAAATCTTTGCCCATGACGGCAGCCACGCGTTCCAGCTGGTTAGCTGCGGGCAGATACTTCAGAATTTGCCGTTTATCGTCGCTTAAAGAAAAAGAAATTTCCGGATGAATCATCGCCAGTTTATGTAAAACATCTTTGGCATAACCCAATTCCGTTTGCGTTGATTTTAAAAACTTTAACCGCGCCGGTGTGGCAAAAAACAAATCTCTGACCTCGACTTTAGTCCCTTCAGGCGCGCCGGCAGGTCGTACAGGCTGTTTAACACCGCCTTCGACGGAAATCGACCAAGCTTCCACACAGTTTTTTTGTTTGCTGGTGATGGTGAGCCGAGCAACGGAACCGATAGACGGCAACGCTTCGCCGCGAAATCCCAAATAATGAATATTGAATAAATCGTCTTCGGGTAATTTAGAGGTTGCATGCCGTTCAACAGCCAAAGTCAATTCATCGGAGCTCATGCCTTTGCCGTTGTCCGTGACAGACATATAAGATTTTCCGCCGTCAATCATAACAACGTCAATCCGCGTTGCACCGGCATCAATCGCGTTTTCAACCAATTCCTTTAAGGCCGATGCCGGTCGTTCAATGACTTCTCCGGCC
Source organism: uncultured Alphaproteobacteria bacterium (assembly GCA_937935995.1). Classification (GTDB taxonomy): domain Bacteria; phylum Pseudomonadota; class Alphaproteobacteria; order CAAHEQ01; family UBA3637; genus CALXXA01. The sequence goes on along the minus strand of CALGXF010000078.1, from coordinate 29,602 downwards.
GCGATTTGGTTGATTAAAGTAGGGGATAATAATCGAATAGATGTCATCCGCGAATGCCTTTAATATAGTTAATCAAAGCGTTTGTCGAACAATCGTGTGTCGTTGTCGGCGAGGCGTCTCGCAATTCAGGCAAAATCTTTTTCGCCAGCACTTTACCCAGTTCCACACCCCATTGGTCAAAGCTGTCGATATTCAATAAAACACCCATGACAAACACTTTATGTTCATAAAGCGCAATTAAACGGCCTAAATTTTTCGGTGTCATCTTTGTCATTAAAATCGAATTTGTCGGCCGGTTACCCGGGAAAGTTTTAAACGGAATAAGCGTATCGGGGATGCCTTCAGCTTTTAATTCGTCGGCCGTTTTACCGCGCATTAACGCTTCCGGCTGCGCCAAAGCATTAGCCAGCAGAATGTCTTGGTGGTCTCCGATTGGATTTAACGAATTAATCGGAATAATAAAATCACACGGGATTAAATGAGTCCCCTGATGAATCAGCTGGTAAAACGAATGTTGGCCGTTGGTGCCGGATTCGCCGAATAATATCGGCCCGGTCGGATAGGTAACGACACATCCGTCTTTGGCATTGCGTTTGCCGTTGCTTTCCATATCCAGCTGCTGTAAGTAAGCCGGCAATCGATGCAGATAAGCATCATACGGTAAGACGGCGTATGTTTCGGCACCGTAGAAAACATGATACCAAATACCCAACAACCCTAAAATCACCGGCATATTTTTGTCAAACGGCGCGTTTTTAAAGTGCATATCCATTTCATGCGCCCCGTCCAGCATTTCAACAAAAGCGTCGTATCCGATGGCCAACATAATCGACAAGCCGACAGCTGACCACATCGAATAACGGCCACCGACGAAGTTCCAAAATTCGAACATGTTTTTTGAATCAATGCCGAATTTTTCGACTTCTTCTTTGTTGGTAGACAACGCGACAAAATGATACGGCACGGCATTTGGCCCTAATGCTTCGACCAACCATGTACGAGCCGTTTGCGCGTTGACCATGGTTTCTTGGGTGGTAAACGTTTTGGATGCAATTAAAAACAAAGTCGTTTCTGGGCGGCATTTTTTCAGTTTTTCCACAATATCCGTTCCGTCAATGTTAGAGACAAAGTGGAAATTCAACCGGTCGGTTTTGTATTTTTTCAAAGCTTCCGTCGCCATGTAAGGGCCTAAATCCGACCCACCGATTCCGATGTTCACAACATCCGTGATGGCTTGACCTGTGGCGCCTTTCCATTCCCCCGATCGAACACGATCCGAAAAATCATGCATTTTTTCCAAAACACGGTTGATTTCCGGCATAACATCTTTGTCATCTACATAAATCGGTGTATTGGAACGGTTCCGTAAAGCCACATGCAACACCGGCCGGTTTTCCGTAAAGTTAATGCGTTTGCCGGCAAACATGGCATCAATCATTTCTTTTAAACCGCACTCATCAGCCAACTTAATCAACAAAGGCAATGTGTCGTCGACGATTCTGTTTTTGGAATAATCCATCACAAAGTCGTCCATTTTTAACGAGAATTTATCGAACCGTTTTGCATCTTTTTCAAATAAATCCCGCATATGCAGAGATGCCGTTTCGGAAAAGTGTTTTTGTAAAGCCGCGTAGGCTTTTCGGGACGTCAGTGTCATGGTATTCTCCTTATTCAGTCGGTTGAGCCTTCGTCGTTTGAGGCGGTCTTAATTCCCAATCCGGCGGCAAAACCAATGCTTTTTGTTTGGAAACCTGTGTTTCGTCCGGCGCTTTGAACACCGTGCTTTTCGCCGAGCAGGCCGTTAACAGAACCAGCAGACAAATGAAACAAATCCCTTTTTTCATGCTTCTTTCTCCCTTGAAAAAATCGCTTCAATCACAATAATGAACACGCCGAAGCAAATCATCATATCGGCAATGTTAAATGCCGGCCAGTGATATCCGAACGCGTGAAAATCCAAAAAATCAACAACGGCGCCGAAACGAACGCGGTCAATGATATTGCCGATAGCGCCGCCTAAAATCAAAGCCAACGCTAATTTAATGACATCTTTCTTTTCTTTGAAAAACCAGTAAGCAATCAACGCCGTAATCAATCCGCCGATGCCGGTCAATACCCACGGCATCCACGCGGCATCCGAAGCAAACAAAGAAAAACTGACTCCTTTATTCATCGCCAAAACAATGTTGAAAAAAGGCGTCACTTCAAACGGTACCGGCAAATCGTCCAAAATCATCCATTTGGTGAGCTGGTCAAAGAAAATAATAAAAATCGGAATAAAATAAAAAAACATTAAAACTCCTTTTTCACCCTTTATATCAACAAGTGAAATAAAAGTAAAGAAAATGCATTTATTTTTTATAATCTGCGTTCAAAAAAAGACTTAACAGTGGGGAGAGGGTATGATACACTGCTTTCCAATCTGTTTGCCAAAGGGAGAAAATGATGCCGGAATTGAAAAGCTCGTTCGGGAAACGCATGTTAAGGAAAGGGGCAACCTTTGTGAATTTGGGTGGATTGTTCCACCGGATGTATTCACCGGCTGGGGCGTTGTCGGATAAATGTATCGGCGGAGCGCCCTCCCGCGCCCTTTCGCCCCGCCGATGGGAAAAGCAACACGGCCGAACATTGTTGGAAATGCTGGCCGTTTTGGCTATTGTCGGCATTTTGTCCGTTGCCGGTTTAGCCGGATTAATGGGAGCGTTGGCTAAATATCGGGCCAACGATACGATACACGACGTTCAGATTTGGCAATTGACTGCTTCAGAGAGTGAAAAATTGACTCACATGACATCGGGGCAATTGATTCTTCCGGAATTAGGTTCGTTTTCGACACATGGTTATCCGATGGATGTTTATGTGCAAGATGAGGCTCTTTTTTATATCCGGACGGCCGATGTTCCAAAGCGGGTTTGTTCACGCATATTAGACATGTTGGATGAAACTTGGGTCGTTACCGTTAACGACGTGCGGTTTGTTGAAACAGATGTTTGCGACCGAGATGCCAATTTAATGGTTTTTTATTTTAATAAAGACATGGGAGCCGTCGGGTCTGTCTGTTTGCCGGCTTGTACAGGGAATCAACACTGTTGTAGCGGCGCTTGTGTGACGGTTCAAACGCCTTGCGGTAATGACGGATGTACCGATTGCGGGGCGGATTTTTGTATTCAAAATACGTTGTGCTGTCCAAATGAAACGGATGTATTATGTAACGGTGTTACGTGTTGCGATTCTTCAAAGGGCTTGACATGTGCCGGGTCTGAATGTGTTTGTATGGACGGGCGAACGTATAATCCGGACACAGGCGTGTGTGAATGTCCGGCCGGGACGTTTCCGTTTGATGATTATGAAATGTGTTGCGCCGCCGGATACACTCCTTTAAACGGCGAATGTACGCAAATTATGTGTCCTTACGGAACCAGCGGCATGTGTACGCTGAATAACAAAGGATGCGGATATGATTGCAAAGGCGGCAACGGAACGGCTTGTTCAATGTGGCTGTGTACGGCGGATGAATGTCCGAGCGGGACTATTTTCAAAGAAATGCCGGGGCGCGGCGGCTACAGTTACGGATGCCATCAAGTCGGGACAATGTGTTATACCAAACCTGACGGCGAATATTTTTGCCATAATTCGGAAAATGTATGGTGTTGTTCATCTCCCTCTCATCCTTATTGCGAAAAGGGGTCTTGTGATGAACATCTGTGTGACGGATTTAATAATCCGACGGCGGCATATGTGCTCAAAAACACATTGGGCGGATGTCAATTTGAAAACGGTGTTTTTTGTTACCCGATAAATGCAGATGCGTCCCTGTGGCAGTGTTATAATCAACAAGGCGTTATTTGTGCCAACACTTGTGCTAATCCGCCGGATTGCGATAACGCATGTACGCAAGTTATTTGCCCGGATAATACGGGTATTTACGATGAAGCGCAAAACAGATGTTGTAAAACGGTTCAAGGCGTTGAATATTGCCAAGATATTGACAGTAATCAAGCGGCAACCTATCGCGATGGCTCTTATTGCGGATTTGCTTGCACATTGGGCGGTTCGTGTTATGTCGGAAATTGCACAGATCCGGGATGCGGTGCCGCCGGTGCCGAATACACCTTTGTTTCCGATTTAACTTATTACCAGTCCGGCGGGCAAATGGCTTGTTATCGGGCGGATAAAAATTTGGCTTGTTTTAAAAGTGCTGACACAGTCGTATGTGCCGTCGGTAACCAGTTGTGCGGAAGAGGGTGCGATTACGGCGGCAATTGCCAAACGGCTTATTCCGAAAATTGCGCCCAAACCGATGAAGAAAGCGGTAAACCTTACTGCGTGATGTCAAAACCCGTTACAGACACTTGCTTTTGTCCGACGGATCAATCTGCTTTGCCGGGAACGTTATGTTGTCCGGAGTATCACAAAAATGTAAACGGTGTCTGTGCTGTCGTTTATTGTGAAGACGGCGATGTTGTCGATGAAGCAGGCGACGGTTATTCGGATTGCTCTTGTTCGGGAACGATTGAAAACGGCGTTTGTCGAACAGCATAAGGCTGCTTTTTTGTTTTCCTTTCGCATAGACGTGCTTTTTTTAAAAATTTGTTGCGTTTTCAAAGAAAACAGGCTAGTTTGAAAAAAGACAAACGAAAGGCCTGAATATGAATATCTTTACGCTTTTGAGAACAGAAGTTTTAAATGCTGTCAACGTGTTGGTGCAATCGGGAAAGCTGAATAAGCTGCCTGATACGACGCGTGTAACGGTTGAACCGCCGCGGGATGCTGCACATGGCGATGCGGCGACAAATGCAGCAATGGTTTTGGCCGGACAAGTCGGAATGAAACCGCGCGATTTTGCGGATTTGCTGACGGCAGAGCTTGAAAAATTGCCGGCGATTGAACGGGTTGATGTGGCTGGTCCCGGGTTTATCAATTTGAAACTGTCCGATGCGTTTTGGTACGATCAATTAAAAACCATTTTAACGGAAAAAGAACATTATGGCGATTCGGACATGGGGTGCGGTGAGAAGGTTAATGTTGAATTTGTCTCTGTTAATCCGACAGGTCCGATGCACGTAGGGCATGTTCGCGGTGCTGTGTTTGGGGATGCGTTGGCCGGATTGTTGACAAAAGCCGGGTATGATGTCACACGTGAATATTACATGAATGACCGTGGGGCGCAGGTGGATAAATTGGCGCGTTCAGCGTATTTACGTTATCGTGAAGCGATGGGAGAAGATATCGGAGAAATTCCCGAAGGGTACTATCCCGGTGATTATTTGAAACCGGTTGGGCAGTTTATTGCACAAAAAGACGGTGATAAATGGATGTCTGTTCAAGAAGAAGCGTGTCATACATACTTTCGGGATACGGCGGTTCAAAAAATGATGGACTTAATCCGGGCGGATTTGGATAAAGCGGACATTCATTTTGATGTTTTTGCGTCTGAACGCGCCATTGGGGAAAGCGGCGGAATAGAACGCGCTTTGAAGGTGTTGGAAGATCGCGGCTTGATTTATCGGGGTGTTTTGGAAAAACCGAAAAGTGCTAAAGCGCCCGAAGATTGGGAGCCGCAGGAAATGACGATTTTCAAGTCAACGGCTTTCGGGGATGAAACGGATCGTCCTTTGAAACGGTCGGACGGGACTTATACGTATTTTACACCGGATATTGCCTATCAATATGATAAATATCAACGCGGGTTTAAAAAGCTGATTATGGTGTTGGGCGCCGATCATGCAGGTTATGTGACTCGATTGAAGTCGGCTGTCAAAGCGGTAACGAACGGGGAGGCTGATTTGGACATCAAGTTGGTTCAGATGGTGAGCTTTTCCGAAAACGGTCAGCCGCTTAAAATGTCCAAACGTGCGGGAACTTTCGTCACATTTGCGGATTTATTAAATCAAATTGAAAAAGATGTGGTGCGTTTTTTCATGCTGACGCGCAAAAACGACAGCCAGTTGGATTTTGATTTGGTAAAGGTGAAAGAACAATCCAAAGACAATCCGGTTTTTTACGTGCAATATGCACATGCGCGGGCGCACTCTGTTTTCCGCCACGCCGAGCAGATGTTCGGAGCGGATATTTTAACGGATTTGGTATCGGCGGATATGTCTTTGCTTCAAGATGAAGCAGAGCTGGCTCTTATTCGGACATTGGCGGCTTTCCCGCGTCAGGTGGAGCAGGCGGCCGAAGCAAACGAACCGCACAGAATAGCTTATTATTTGTATGAATTGGCTTCGGCTTTTCATGCGTTGTGGAATAAAGGACGCGATGATGTCCAAATGCGTTTCTTGGATGAAAAGAACAAGGAACTGTCAAAAGCACGGTTGGCTTTGATTATGGCCGTAACCAACGTCATCGGTTCGGGATTAAAAATTTTTGGTGTCGTTCCAGTAAAGGAGATGTAACATGAATCCATTTGAAGATGAAGAAAAAGAAACAAAAGACGATTTCGTTGCTTTGAAAAACGATGCGGCGGAAGAAGACGAACCCGAAGAGGACGATTCGCTTGAAACGCCGTATGATTTCAGGGCAGAATACAAAGAACGCATTACAACGACGGTTCCGACGACGGAAGAAGTTGATAAAACTTTTTCTTCTATTCGGTTTCATGCCATCGGTATCGGTATTTTGGTCGGCGTTTTGCTGGCTGTTTTAGTCAGTGCTTTGTTTTGGGGGAATGCCGATGACGCAGATGAAACGCCGGCGGTGATTACCGGAAATGATGAACCGTACAAAGAACGTCCGGCGGAACCGGGCGGTATGCGGATACCGGATCAAGACAAAATGGTTTATAAACGGATGCGAACCGATGATATGGATACGCATGTTGAACGGTTGTTCCCCGAAGCGGAAGCGCCGGTTGAACCCGTCGTTCAAAAGCCGGTTGAACCGGTTCCCGTCGCAACGCGGGAAGGTCAAATTTTGGGCGCGCCTGCCTTTGTTCCCGAGACACCGGAACAAATGGAGTTGGAAGTGATTTCAACGCGTCAAAAAGCAATGAAGATAGAGGCGGCGGCGCCAGTTCCGGCACCAAAACCGGCTGCTGTTGAAGCTCAAGCAGCACCCAAAGCAAAGCCTGCCGCTCAACCGACGGCGGCAAAAGCGTCAACGGCAATGCCTGCTGGTTCAACATGGCATGTTCAGCTGATTTCGTTGCCGTCCAAATCCGGTGCCGAAAAAGCATGGCCGAAAATTTTAAAAGCGCATTCGGCTTTGTTGTCCGGTTTACCGCATGATGTGGTTGCTGCCGAAATCAAGGGAAAAGGCACGTTCTATCGGTTGCGGGTCGGGGCTTTTAAAACGCGCGATGAAGCTAAATCTTTGTGCGATAAATTAAAAGCCAGAAAACAAGACTGCACGTTGACAAAATAAGGAAAAACAATGGAAAAACCCATTGCATCGGTTATTTTCGGCCTTTCCGGATTAAGCTTGACGGATGAAGAACGGGCATTTTTCGAACGTGTTAATCCGCTCGGGTTTATTTTGTTTGACCGCAATGTCAAGGATCCTGCTCAATTACAGGCATTGACATCGGATTTGCGGGCAACCGTCGGGCGAAGCAATGCACCGATTTTGGTGGATCAGGAAGGCGGGCGAGTACAACGTTTATGGCCGCCGTATTGGGAAGGGCTTCCGTTTGCGCGCACCTACGGTGATTGGTATACGGAAAAAACACCGGCAGAGGCTTTGAAAGCCGTGACTAAACACGCCGAAAAATTAGCACAGATGTTGTTAACTGTCGGTATTAACGTTGATTGTTGGCCGTGTTTGGATGTTGCAACGCCTGAAGTTCATTCGGTTTTGGGCAAACGATTGTTCAGTGATTGTCCGGATATTGTTTCTCTTTTGGGAAATCAAGCGGTGGAAACCATGTTGGATAAAGGGTTGATGCCGGTGATTAAACATATACCGGGGTATGGCAAAGCAACATGTGATCCGCATGCGGATTTGCCCGTTGTCTCGGCGGATTTAAAAGCTTTGGAAACGGATTTTACCCCCTTTCGCCGCGCCCATAAACATGTGTGGGGCATGACGGCGCATGTGCTGTATATGGCTTTGGATGAACAAAAACCGGCGACTTTATCGCGCAAAGTTCTGGACTTTGTCCGTCGGGATATCGGTTTTCAAGGGTTCTTGGTATGTGATGATATTTCCATGGGCGCTTTAAAGGGGCGGCCGGAAGAATTGGCATTAGATTGTTTAAAAGCCGGCTGTGATGCCGTTTTGCATTGTAACGGATGCTTGGATGAAATGCAGGCTGTTGCGGCCGTGATGCCGCCGTTATCGGATAAGTCTTTGGCTCGATACGTTAAAGCGGAAAGTTTGAAAAATGGATAATCCGATGGATTTACTGGCTTTTGTTTTGCCGCTGTTTTTATCAATTATCTTGCACGAAATGGCGCACGGATGGATGGCTTTGATGTTGGGAGATACAACGGCCAAACGAGCCGGGCGGTTGACTTTAAATCCGATTGCGCATGTTGATCCTGTGGGCAGTTTATTGGTTCCGGGAATCTTGTTTGTATCGAATGCCGGTTTTATGTTTGGTTGGGCGAAACCGGTGCCTGTGAATTTTGCAGCGTTGCATCATCCGAAAAAAGACATGGGATTGGTTGCTGCCGCCGGGCCGGGCATGAATTTGATTTTGGCGGTGTTATTTGCGATTGCTTTTAAAAGTGTTCTGACTTATTCTGCGCCGACGCCTGAAATGACGTGGTTAGCGGCGCTTTGCCAATATGGTATTTTAATTAACTTGTCTTTGTGCGCGTTTAACCTGTTTCCGTTGTTGCCGTTGGATGGCGGACGGATTGTGACGTCTTTGTTGCCGATGAAGTGGGCCGTTACCTATTCTAAAACGGAAAAGTACGGTTTTTTGCTTTTAATCATGATTTTAATCGGATTTCCCTTGCTGGGAGATGCTTTTGGTTATAATCTGGATGTAATCAGTACGTATATGTCGTGGATGATGAAACAGTTTGTGTATTTATTTAACTTCATATTATAAAGGAGAAGATGATGATTGGTTCAACGGAAGGTTTATTAATTTTATTGGTTGTTTTGGTTTTGTTCGGCGGCTCTCAAGTTCCGAAATTGGCCAGAGCATTGGGGTCTTCGGTAAATTCTTTTAAAAAAGGTTTGAAAGAAGGCGACGAAGAAGAATTGGAATCTGCCTTAAAAACGGTTTCGGTTTATGAAAAGAAAGAAGAACCGGCGGCGGCTTTGGCGGCAGAAAAGAAAGAACCGGTGAAAAAAGCGGTTGTGAAAAAAACGGCGGCTAAACCGGTTGCTAAAAAAGCGGTCGCCAAAACGCCTGTGAAGAAAGCAACGGCTAAACCGGCAACGAAAAAGACGGCTGTGAAGAAAACGACAACCCGAAAAGCGACAGCTTCAAAAGCAGCTTCAACGAAAAAAACGACAACCAAATCTTCGGCGAAAAAAACAACGGCTAAAACCGTGAAATAGGCCTTTCGTGTTTGGTGTCAGCGGTTGGGAATTTCTTGTGATAGCGGGTGTGGCTCTGTTGGTTATGGGGCCAGATCAAGTGCGTCCTTTTTTAAAAACGGCCGGTCGTGTCATCGGTCGTTCTTCCCGCATGTGGCAACAATTCAAAAAAGAACTGAATGAAGCGATTAAAGAGGCCGATGATGAGCGGTAAGAAAAAAGTTCACGATGAAGAAGCCCCTTTATGGTCTCATTTTATGGAATTGCGTAAACGGCTGGTGATTTGTGCGGCGGCTGTGGCTGTTTTGTCTTTCGGTGCGTATTTCTTCCGAATTTCGTTGATGAATTTTTTCATTCACCCGTTATTTGTGGCGATGCAACAGACGACGGCAACCAATCGGTTGATTTATACCGGCGTTGCCGAAGGGTTTGTTATATCGTTTAAAGTCAGCTTGTTATCGGGATTTATTTTGAGCCTGCCGATAATCGGTTATCAACTGTATCGATTTATTGTTCCTGCGCTTTTTCCACATGAACGGCGAGCTTTATTGGGGTTTGTGCTGGGAGCGCCTGTTTTATTTTTAATCGGGTGCGCGTTTGCCTACTTCATTGTTTTGCCGTTGTCTTATGTCTTTTTTCTGGAGTACCAGACAATGGATACGTTGTTGCCGATTCAGCTGGAAGCAAAAGTGTCTGAATATATTTCATTAACTTTGCACCTTTTAGCGGGATTTGGGCTTGCATTTGAAATGCCTCTTGTGTTATTATTGCTCGGCAAAGCAGGAATGATTACCAGTCAAACGCTGATAACGCACAGGCGAATGATGATTGTTGTGATTTTCATTGTGGCGGCTGTGTTGACACCTCCCGATGTCATCAGTCAGGTTGCATTGGCTGTTCCGTTGCTTTTGTTGTATGAATTAAGCATATTTTTGTTAAAACGAAGGGAAAAATTATGTATGATATAAAATGGATACGGGAAAATCCCGACTTATTTGATAGAGCGTTGACCAGACGTGGACTGGAACCGATTTCTACCAGTGTTTTGGAATTAGATAAAGAATATCGCTCTATGCAAACTTCCCTGCAAGAAATGCAAGCAAAGCGCAATGAATTGTCTGCCAGTATCGGGGCTGTGAAAAAAGCTGGCGGCGATGTGGAACCGATTATGAAAGAAGTTGCGCAAATTAAAGCTGAAATGGCTGAAAAAGAAGAAAAAGTCCGCGTTATGGGCGATAATATCAATAAAATTTTATCGTCTTTGCCGAATATTCCGTCGGATCGGTGTCCGGACGGGCCGGATGAAACGGCTAATGAAGAAGTGCGTCGTGTCGGAACGCCGCGGACATTTGACTTTAAACCGTTGGAACATTTTGAAATCGGCGAAAAACTGGGGCTGATGGATTCGGATCAGGCGGCGGTCATGTCGGGCGCGCGTTTTACGATTTTAAAAGGTGCTTTGGCGCGGCTTGAACGGGCTATCGGTCAATTCATGATTGACACGCATACGACGCAAAACGGCTACACGGAAATGGAAGTTCCTTTGTTGGTGAAAGATAACGCAGCTTTCGGAACAGGGAATTTGCCGAAATTTGAAGAGGATTTATTTAAAACCACAAACGGTTATTATTTAATTCCGACAGCGGAAGTGTCGTTGACAAACTCGGTGGCCGGTAAGATTTTGGAAGAAGAACAATTGCCGATACGTATTACGGCGTTAACACCGTGTTTCCGGTCTGAAGCCGGGTCTGCCGGTCGTGACACGCGCGGGATGATTCGTCAACATCAATTTTATAAAGATGAATTGGTCAGCATTGTGAAACCGGAAGAATCCTTTAATGAATTGGAACGGATGACCGGATGTGCTGAAGGAATTTTGCAAAAATTAGGGCTGCCGTATCGTGTTGTTTGCTTATCTACGGGAGATATGGGTTTTTGTTCGATGCAGACATATGATTTGGAAGTTTGGCTGCCGGGGCAAGATCGGTATCGGGAAATTTCCAGCTGTTCGAACTGCGGGCCGTTCCAAGCACGTCGGATGAACGCGCGTTTCCGGCCGAAAGGGCAAAAAGGAACCGAGTATGTTCATACATTAAATGGTTCCGGGCTGGCTGTCGGGCGGACGTTGATTGCGGTGATGGAAAATTATCAGCAAAAAGACGGGACAATCGTTGTGCCGGAAGTATTAAGGCCGTATATGGGCGGTATGGAAGTGATTACTGCGGCCGAAAAGCGGTTTTAACGAAAAGTAAAGGAGAGGGAAACCTCTCCTTTTTGATTAAAGCTACATTAGATCTAGTATTAGATCGAGAGTTTCTATGATTGTATAAAAACCCAGAAAAGTACCTAAAGCCAGTAATAAAGGTCGTGTGATTTTTCTTTCGAATAAAGAATAAATGCATGCCGTTAGAAGCCAAGTTTCTGCCATGAGCGGAAGAAGAGTAAAGAGAATAGTTGCCATCGGAATTCCGCAACCCATCTCTTGACAGCAAATCTCAGAGATTTTCAGGAATAGAAACCAAAAAGCAAGTGTTCCTATATAAGAAGTCAGCAGCCATTTTATGGATGGAATGGTGCCAACAGAGCTTTTTTCTAGAGGTGCCTTTTTTCTTTTTTTGAAAATGAATGCAATCGACATCCAAATACATGCTATTGTACCGGCCAAAAAATAAGCAATTAGATTTAAAAGCGCATCGCTTCCATTAAAAAATGGAAAAAGATAGAATTGAAAAATGTATGCAGATAGATAACAAATCAGAAATATTAAAATTTTTGGAATAGTTCTATCCTTCGTTTGGGGTGTATCAACAGACAACGATACAGCAGATTCTTTTTGATGGGGTTGTATTTCAGGGGAAAGAGTGTGCATTGTTTTGCTCCTTTTTATTTTGAAAAATTATGCGATTGGAAATAAGATATTAACCTATTCCCGGAGCGGTCAAATATATCAAGAATAATCTAAATAACCCTGGCAGAGTTATAAATGCAATAATACCCCATGTCAAGTAGCCCGTAACAATGCCTAACACGATGGTAAAACTTTTTGTTATTTCCCTTTTCCAAAGAGCATAGGCAACATTGATAAGAAAAAAGAAAGTCAGACCCATTATTAAAGCAAAATTTGAAAATGTGAAACCGACAATAGTACCATCTCCAGGTGCCGCTGTAACGACGGCTAATAAAGTAATTAACCCCCAAAAAATGGCCATACCGAGTGAATATCCTACAAAATAAAGGCCTTTTCGGTGAGATGTGTTATTGCTTTCTTCCTTCGGTTCAATCAAGTGAAAGCGGATAAACATTGTTTTGCTGAAAAAGAAAATAAAAGCCGGAGAAAACAAGAAACTGATTAAAGCAGCCGTAGAAATAGATGAAAATGTTTTGTATTTGGATGAAGGCAAGCCGATGAAACATAAAGCCGTTGCAATGGCATGCCATATACTAAGGGGAAAGAAATAATATAAAAGGATAAAAACATCCTCGTCAATTCCTAAAAGGGAAACGCAATACTCCGCCAACAAAAGCGTACAAAAAAAGAGACCTACATAAACAAGAACGGCAAGTAAAACAATACCTGATTTAAGAAGGAAGGGAGAAACAGTTTTCATCGTTTATGACCTCATATTTTAGCGATTGGAAATAAGATATTAAAACATATTCCAAAGACACAAAATAGCCTCAGACAAATTGTAAATACAGTAAATACCCCATATTAAGTAACCCGTAACGATACCTAACACGATGGTAAAACTTTTTGTTATTTTCCTTTTCCAAAGAGCATAGGCAACATTGATAAGAAAAAAGAAAGATAGACCTATTATAAAACCCAAATTTAAAGGTAGGAAAATTCGAGACCGGATATAAGAAATGGCATTTTCAATACAACCGTTGTGAGGAGGTATTCCGAAGAAAAGTGGCGTAATTAGCCCAAAAAGAATGGCTGTAGTGATTAAACATCCCACAAAATAAAGGCCTTTTCGATGAGATGTGTCATTAATTTCTTCCTTCGGTTTAATCAAGTGAAAACGAATAAACATCGTTTTGCTGAAAAAGAAAATAAAGGCTGGCGGGAACAAAAAACTGATTAAAGAAGCTGTGGAAACAGATGAAAATGTTTTGTCTCCTGGTGAAGGTAGGCGAATAAAACATAATGCCGTTGCAATGGCATGATACATACTAATAAAAAGAGGTGAGGAAGTTAAAATGTGAGATAAAAAGCGAAAGCTAACGCCAAAAAGAGAAAAATTACACACCTCTACTAATAAGAGTATAAAAAAGAGACCTACATAAATAAGAACAGCAAATAAAACAATACCTGATTTAAGAAGGATAGGGGAAACAGTTTTCATCGTTTATGACCTCATAATTTTAATAACAATGCAATCTATCGAAAAGGCTCCCAATGAGCCATTAACTGATGTATCATGCGAGCCAACAAGATAGTCTTATAAATAAAACCTACCAAGAAGCCCGGAAAAAGACCTGACATGATGGCAAAACTTTTTGTTATTTTCTTTTGTAAAAGAGAGTAGACAAGGCTTGCTAAAAAAAGAGTTGGCAGACCTAATATCGAACTCATATATAAAATTCTGGAAAGTTTTTCTAAGTTCATAAAACCTGTTAAATCATAAGGCCAATACAAAGGAATGGCTAAGCCCAACGCCCCTGCGAAATAAAGAAATTTTTGACGGAATGTCTCGTTATCCTTCCTTTTCGGTTCAGTTAGGCGGAGACGAATAAACATTGTTTGGCTGAAAAAGAAAATAAAAGCAGGAGGAAACAGAAAACTGATTACAAAAGCCATGGGAAAGGACAAAAACGGTTTGTTCTTTAATGATGGCAAGCCGATAAAGCATAAAGCCGTTGCAATGGCATAAAAAGTGTAGAAGAAAAGGAGAGAAACGAGTATAGGAGTGCCATCAAATAAGGTCAAAAGACTAAACGCATAAACGACATAAATAAGAACGGCAGATAAAACAATACCTGATTTAAGAAGAATGGGGGAAACAGTTTTCATCGTTTATGATCTTATAACTTTAGCAAATTTATCCAATACCGCATTGACAACCCGAACTTCCGGCCCATCATAAAAAGACCGCGTAATATCTACGTATTCATTGATGATAATGGGGGAATCCAAATCCGGATGAATGAAAAATTCGGCAATTCCGGTGCGTAAAATGTTTTGCAGTAATAATTCGGTGCGGTCTTTATCCCAATCTTGGGAAAAGCTGTTCAAAATAATATCATCAATTTGTTCTTTTTTATCTTTGACTGTTTTAACCAAATTCGTAAACAGTTCAGCGTCCGCATCAGCGATAGCGACAAAGGTTTCATCTCCTTTTTCATTTTCGATAATCACTTTATTGCCGACATTTTTGTTTAAAAAGTCATAAACCGTTTTTTCGATGGGTTCGTCTTTGAATTCCGCCGCGTAGAGCGCTTGAATAGCATTTAAACGGGCATTTGTGAACTTTTGTGTTTTACTCATTATTTTTCTTCTTTCAATAAACTGGCAATAAAATCTTCAAAATCTTTTGTTTCATTAAAATTTTTATAGACGGAAGCATAGCGGATATAAGCCACTTTGTCCAGATGTAAAAGCGCATCCATAACCAATTGGCCGATGTACGTGCTTTTGATTTCCGTGTCACCCAATCCTTCTAAACTGCGTTGAATGCAGTTGACCAAGCGTTCGACTTTATCCATATCGATGGATCGCTTGCGGACAGCAACATAAACAGATTTGGCGAGCTTGTCCCGATCAAACGGAACACGTTCGCCGTTTTTCTTAACAACCGTCAAATCACGTAATTGAACGCGCTCGAATGTTGTAAACCGAGCCCCGCACGCCGAACAAACGCGCCGTCTGCGAATGGCAGAACCGTCTTCGGACGTGCGAGAATCTTTGACTTGACTATCCATGCTTTGACAAAAGGGACACTTCATCGCTTCGGCCTATTTATTCGGGTAAATCGGGAAAGCGCGGCATAACTCCAGCGTTTTTTCTTTCACAATCTTTTCCATGACGCTGTTGTCTTCGGGATTTAAACGCAATCCGTCAATAATATCACCAATCATTTCGCCGATGTCTTCAAACTCATGAATGCCGAACCCGCGTGTAGTTCCGGCCGGCGTTCCTACACGTAATCCGGATGTGACACTGGGTTTTTCCGGGTCAAACGGAACGGCATTTTTATTGCATGTGATGTTAGCGCGTTCCAAACTGTCGCAAACCACATTGCCCGTTAATCCTTTAGACCGCAAGTCAATCAAAATCAAATGGCTGTCCGTTCCGCCCGAAACCATATCAATTTCGCGTGAACGCAACGTTTCTTCCAAAGCTTTTGCATTTTGAATGATTTGTTCGGCATATTCTTTGAATTCCGGTTTTAATGCTTCACCGAAAGCAACGGCTTTCGCCGCAATTACATGTTCCAACGGGCCGCCTTGGAGTCCCGGGAAAACGGCTGAATTGATTTTTTTGGCAATGTCCGGATTGTTCGTTAAAACCATCCCGCCGCGTGGGCCGCGCAACGTTTTGTGAGTCGTTGTCGTGACAACATCGGCAAACGGAACGGGACTCGGATAAACGCCGCCGGCGACAAGCCCGGCAAAATGCGCCATGTCTACCATCAAATAAGCGCCGACTTTATCCGCAATGGCGCGGAAGCGTTTAAAATCAATCACACGGGCATAGGCAGATCCACCCGCGATAATCAATTTCGGTTTGTTTTCAACGGCCAGTTTTTCAACGGCATCATAATCAATCAGCCCTTCTTCTTTGGTAACACCATAAGCAACGGCATGATAATATTTCCCGCTGGAAGACACTTTTGCCCCATGTGTTAAATGACCGCCGGCATCAAGGCTCATTCCCAAAATCGTATCGCCGGGTTGTAACAACGCCATATAAACCGAAGCGTTTGCTTGTGAGCCGGAATGTGGCTGGACGTTTGCAAAAGCAACATTGAACAGCTTTTTGGCACGTTCGATGGCAATGGTTTCAACTTGGTCAATCCAGTCACAGCCATGATAATACCGATGTCCCGAATACCCTTCGGCATATTTATTGGTCAGAATAGAACCCTGTGCCTGTAAAACAGCGTTCGAAACAATGTTTTCAGAGGCAATCAATTCAATATTGTCCTGTTGACGCCACAGCTCTTGTTGAATCAAGCGAGCTATGTCCGTATCACGCTCCACAAGTGTTTCTTTGAAAAAGTCTGTCGTATCCATATGATGGGTGCAAGTACATGTCATTTTAAGTCTCCTAATTTCTGGATGCGCCGTTCGTGGCGTCCCCCTTCAAAGGGCGTGGTTAAAAAGATATCAAGTGCTTTGACGGCCATTTCCGGTTTTGTCATCCGACCGCCAAAACAAATCACGTTTGCGTTATTGTGCCGACGTATCATTTCCGCCGTTTCTTCGTTATAGACAAGGCCGGCTCGGATGAACGGATATTTATTCGCCGCCATGCACATGCCTTCGCCCGATCCGCAGACCAAAATCCCGAAATCTTCCGGGTTGGTGCGAATGTCGTTTGCAACCAAAGCCGCCATGTCCGGGTAATCAACCGGCGCCGCGTCCGTGTAAGGCCCCAAATCCGTCACATCATACCCTTTTTCCGCCAAATGAGCGACTAATGTTTTTTTAAGTTCAAAGCCGGCGTGGTCCGAAGCCACCATAATTTTTTTGTCTTGCATTTTAAGGTGTTTCCTTGTTAAATGAAATAAGTCATCCCATTGTAGAGAAAACCAAATGCAAATACAAGACCTTTCGCCACAAGAATTTAAAAAATCCGTTCAACCCTTTACGACTTTGGTCGGCATAGACTTCGGTGTCAAGCGTATTGGCGTTGCTGTTTCGGATTTAATGCGTGTAGTGGCTACACCGTTGAAAATCGTCGGTTCTTTAGACGAATTGGATAAAGCATTGGACGGGCGTACCATCGGCGGGTTTGTCGTCGGGTTGCCGCGGTTGATGAACGGACAGGAAGGTAATCAAGCCGCTTTAACCCGTCAATTCGGTGAAAAGCTGATGAAAAAATACGGTTTACCGGTTTTGTATTGGGATGAACGGTTGAGCTCCAGTGCCGTGACACGCCTTTTTGTCGAACAGGCGGATTTGAGCCGAAAACGCCAAAAAGAAGTCTTGGACAAAGCGGCAGCTGCCTATATTTTACAAGGTGCGTTGGATTTGCTTTCGAATATTTCTTAAAGAGTTGACAAAAAATACGAATGATGTATACTTATCGACACACTTAACATGTCGATGATGTCGGCTGACCAAAAGGAGTAAGATATGTTTGAAAAACTGAAAGAATGGCTGCAGGAACAAAAAAAGGTTCGTGCTTATCGACGGGCGGAACGCATTTTGACATCGTATGATGAACGGCGGGACGGTAACTCTCGTTTTTTGGATTTGACGGAAGAACAACAATTGGCTGTTTTGAATAAAATGACGACGCCGGAACAGGTTTTTCGGCTGGTGAGTCGGTGGAACGAAAAAGACAATGCGACCGATTTTCAACGGTTGCCGGTTCAAGTGCGCGATGCGGCTTTGTTGCGGTTAACGGCTTCTTTGCGTAAAATTTTACTTCTTATCAAAAATCCGGCTCCGAAAGATTTTTCGTGGGGATACAATTTTTCGCATGTTTCCAATTTTTATCAACATGAATTTTTGTTTGACTTGTGCAACACAAACGAACGGTTGGCCTTTTTAAATAAAATGCAAAACAACGCCGTTCATAAAACAATTATGGAATCGTTGATGCAAGACAGACCGGAAGTTGCCGATGATGTTTTGCGGTCGCTTTCGTCTAAAGATGAATTGGATTTGCTTTTGAAACGGGGCGATACGTATGTATGGCCTATGTATGCTGCTAAAATGACTCAAGCTCATATTTTGTCTTTCATTCCTTTTGAGGGGGTGGAGCGCTTTTTAAAAACGCCGGTTCAAGATGATAAAACAGTTTTCTCGGCACTTTGTCCGGAAAATCAAAAAGAAATCGTCAGCCGTTTTAACGGTCATCCGCATTTGTTGCAACGGGTTGTCTGTGGCGTGATGGATCAGCTGACATGGCCGGTTAAAACCGAAATTGCGCTTCAAATGAACAATAAAAAATTTGTATGGGCTTTGTTTAAAACCCCGACGGATAAAACAGGGCAAAAAACATTTTATGCGACACCTTATAATGGCTTCAGAAAGGCTGTTTACAAAAAATTCCCGGAATTGGATATATATCCGATAAAAAGAAAAGTCGGAACCAATCATGTCATGTTCAATAAGGCCGCTGAAGAAAGGAGCCGTTAACCATGGATATTCTGTCGTTTTTAAAGCCCAAGTTTGTGGAAGAAGTGGATGAAAAAGGACATATCAATGAACAAAGCGAGCGCACCAACAAGAAAGTGATTTATCACGATAAAACATTTGAAGAGTTGGTTTATGAAGATGGCCGCTTGGTTCAGGCTTATTTGTACCGAAAACGGAACTTTTGGGAAAAAATTTTACATAAACCGGCACAAGTTTTGAAAGAAACGCATTACGAAGCGGACGGGCGTCGGGAAAGTTGGAAATATCATCCGAAAACCGGAAAGCTGGCTATGGGGACGGTGTTGTATTCGGATAAAAGTAAGGACTTTATTATCTGCGAATCTGATAAATATAAAAAATGCCATTATAATGCCGCCGGTAAAGTTACGAAAACGGAAATGCGCAGTTTACAGAGCAAGATGCTGATAGCATCGACGGAAGAAAATAGTGAAAAGAAAATCGATTGTTTTTATACGCCTCATGATAACATATCGGAAGAACAAATTTACTTTAAAAAAACGGGAAAGACGACATTTCGGTATTATAAAAAGTCTGTTTTAATCGCCGAACGTCGCGAGGAAGAAGGGCGTACCGTGTGGCGTCAATTTTTCAATGGTAAAAAGTTGTCTTATTATTGGAAAGAATTGGCCGGCGGGAGTTTTATCGGAGAACAGTTTGATGAAAAAGGCCGGTTTGTCGGATGGTGTTTTGCTCCCAAAAACAGCCGAATACTGTCTTCCAAGTGTCCTGTTAAAACGGTGACATATCCGACAAAAGAAAAAGTATATCAAGCTTTTGTCGGGGAATTAATTGATGCCAAGATGGCAGATGGAAGCCGGCTAAAAACGTTACGCAGCTTGCGCGAAATCAAAAGCCTTTCCGCCCGAAAATGTTGGATGATGTATTTAAAAAGCCTGCAAAATTCTAAAGAATAACGGAGTTTCCAGTATATCGGTTTGTTTTGAGTAGTTTTTAAAATTCTTGACAAAATTAAAATGTCTGTTTATACTTGATGAGCTCTGTCAAAAAGGAGCATCAAACGGGTGAACAAAATGTCGGCCTTTCCAGTCGAAAAGTCAGCAATTTGTTCGCAACCCTTGAAAAACAGACAAAAGAATTAAGGAAAACGTATGCGTGACACATTTGATGAATTTTTGGCCGACGGTGCCGAACTTATTGTTAAAAAAGGAAAAGGTATTTTAAAAAAAGGACGTTCTGTTTGTGCTTCGGGGCCTTTGACAGACCAAAACCGTCCCCAAGGCAAATGGTTTGTTTTTGATGCCGGCATGCTTGATCCGTTTATGAAATTGACGGGCAAATCGTTGGGCAAAAAAATAGTTCAAGAAGTTTTTTATCAAAACGGTCACGTCATTTCTTCGACACACTATGTGAAACCGACTTTGGGTAGCCGCCTTTTGAGACGCAAACCCATTCTTGTGCGTGAGGCGTTCATATCTTCCGAAGGCAATAAGGTCGTGGTTGAATATAATGAAAGAAACGGAAGGCCTTATAAAAGCACGACGTTTTTCCCCGATGGAAGCAGCGAAGAAGTAACAGTGGTTTACAATGGAAAAGACATTGTTTTTAATAATCCGAACAGACAAAGCAAGCGATGTGAACGTTTGAGAGATTACGATGAGGCCAATCACACCTACGATCGTAAAAGTGTTTATGAAGAAGATCCGGAAAAAAAGATTGAAGAGTTCTATGTGAACAGAGTTGTGGATTCTGTGAAAACAACATATAAAAAACAAAAACATCTTAACATCTGGCGTGTATCGGATTTAGAACAAGGTTTGATTTATGAATGGCAGCAACAACCTTGTGGCAGTTATATCGGCAAAAAATTAAAAAAGGATAGTTCTTTTATTGAGTACGTATATGCATCAAATCGTCGTACTTGGGAGGGTATCCCAAAGGAAATTTTTGCTCACTCGGACAAAACAAAAATTTATCAATTCATGGTGGGCGATTTATTGCATCGGAAAGCGACAGACGAAAAACGCCAAAAGGTTATAAAAGCCCTCCGGAAAGTTCCGACGTTGCGCATGAAAAAGGAAATGCGTGCTTTCCAGCAGGTAAATGAACGCGTTTATGGCGATAAGTAAGTGTTTTTGATGGATTTTTAAAATCCTTGACAAAAATGGACGAGACGCATAAAATGATGTTTCCACATGAAATAGGAGGAACAAAATGGGTAAACAAAATATAAACCGAGTAAAAGCTTTTTTAAGCGGATTAATTTTTTTCCATGCCTCTGCCTGGCGGGATCATGCTTTGTGTGAACGATACGGACAATCGGATGAAATCGGCGTTCCTGTTTTTCAAAGTTTAACGGATCGCGCCCGTTTGAAAATTATGCATAAAATTAAGTCTCCGCAAAAGTTGGTCGAGCTGTTGAATCAGGCGCGCGTCCGAGACGGATTGACGAATTTCATGTATTTGAATGCACAAGGGCAACAGTATGTTGATGCTCGTTTAACAAAAAATGAGGATTATTTGGCTTTGTTTAGACCGCTGACAAAAGACGGCCATACGGCACTGAACGGGGCTTGTCTTTCGACGCAACAGGCCTTTGTGCGACGTGTCCCTGCTTCTAAAATGATGTCTTTTTTCAAGGGAACTTTATCACATTCATCTTATAATGAATTTGTTTACTTGGTTCCCGAGCTTCAAGATTCAGTTCTGCAAAAAATATCAAATCCGCAGGATTTAAAATCCTTTTTATTGATGCCGGCAAATCGGGAAGGTCGAAGCGTATTCCAGTTCTTGTCCACAGAACAAAAATTGGGAATGGTTTTGCGGATGCCGCATGTGAATGATGTGTACGACTTGTACAAAAACCGGTTTAATGAAGTCGATTTAGAAGAAATTGTTTATTCTCCGAAAGACGTGCGTCAATCGATTTTAAAACGCTTCCCAAATTTAACCGATGCTGTGGTGCAAGCTTATCGTAAAGTAGATTTTCAACCCAGAACGACGCCTTCGCTTCAACCGGCTCATCAATACCAGTAATATTACTTTTGAGCGCTGACCAGGTATCCTTTTGCCCGGCCGGCGCCTTCTTTTCTTAAGTCAACTTCTTGAATCGACCATGTAAAATGCAGGTGAGATAACAAGCGTTCAATGTATCCTTTGTGATGCAAATAACGTCCGAACGGTGTGATTTGATAATCGGCTTTGTCGGGAGCGGCTTCAACCGTAAAAAGAAATAATCCCTTTGTTTTTAAGTGTTGATGTACTTCTTTAAAAATATCATCTAACTTATTCATATAACAAAAAACATCAGCGGCTATAATGAGGTCAAATTTTTGCTTTGCGTGAACCAGATAATCCAAAATATCTTTTTGTTCCAAAACATCATAATCGCCGGTTGCTCGGGCAATTTCAAGCATTCGAGCCGATGCATCGACACCGATGAGTTTTTTGGCAATCGGTTTTAAAAAGGAACTGCAAGCGCCGGTACCGCATCCTAAATCCAAAATCGTCAGGTTGGATTGAGCGGGAAGCATGGATTGAATTAATCGAGGCACACGACAATCCAATTCTTTCATTTTATCATCATAGCTGTCGGCAAAAGCGTTGTAAAAAGTTTGCACGTAGGAAAACAAAGTTTCATCATCGGGCTGTTCGTTAAAAGCATTCAATGTATGGCGTGCCAACGGGTGATCCGGAAAATGTTTTACCCAACCTTGTGCAAACCGACGCGCTTCTTCGGCTTCGCTTTTTCCTTTTGCAAACCATTTGGGAAGCATGGATGCCAATCGAACATGAACCTGTTCCGAATAGGCTTTTTGAGACAGGACATTAAAATAAAGACCGGCAGCTTCTTCATACTCTTCTAAATCTTCCAGCACAACGGCCAGATTAAAACAAGCTTCCAAATGTTTCGGATCAATGATGAAAACCTGTCTGTAAGTTTCTAACGCTTCATTCACACGCCCCATTTTATAAAGCAGAGCGCCGAGATTATTGTACGCATTGGCAAAGTTATGGTCGCTGCGGATTGCATCTCGATAAGCTTGTTCAGCTTCATCCGGACGATTCATTTTTTCCAGAACAAGCCCTTTGTTAAAGTAAGCTTCTTTGGAAAAACGATCAGCCAAAATGGCTTTGTCGAAGGCGGCCAGAGCTTCTTCATCTCGATTTTTCGCGGCCAATATGCGGCCGTATCCGTTCCAATAAAGCGATACACCGGGGTTCAGCTTTAATGCCTTTTCAAAGGACAAAAGCGCCGCCTCCGGATGGCCCATTTTTTGCTGTTGGACACCCAGTTGATGCCACGCACCCGAAAAGAAAGCATCCGTCTGGGTTGCTTTTTCCAAAAGGGCTAAAGCTTCATTGTCTTTGCCTGTATCACGTAATAAAACGGCTTTATTGACCATAGCCCACATCATCTTTGCATCCAACTGTAAAGCACGGTCGAAAGCTTCCATCGCTTTTAATTTGTCCCCTTGCGCACGATAAATGTTCCCGATGCTGTTTTGGGCTTCGGGCAGATGCGCGATTTGTTCAAAATAAGAAAGCGCTTCGGTTAATCGGCCTGTTTCTTGAAGGGCAACGGCTAAACTGAAAATATAATCCGGGTTTTGCGGTGCTAACAAATGCGCTTTGTCCAAATAGTCAAGTGCGACATCAAATGTGCCTTTGTCCATGGCGATAATGCCCAGAAAATAAAGGCTGTCCGCGTGAGCCGGATTCATTTCCAGAACTTGTCTTAACAACTGTGCCGCTTCATCCGATTGGCCTTTTTTATAAAATTCAAGCGCATTTTGAAAAATAATTTCCATCGACATCTCCTTTTGAGTGTGCTAATGTTTCCTTAAATCAAAGTATAAATAGGTTTTGCATGACAGACAACATCAATTTTAAACGAATTGAAAATGACATTCAAACGGATTCGGTCGTTTTGTACATGAACGGGACGCCGATGTTCCCCAGATGCTGTACGTCTGCTATGGCTGTGCAATTTTTGGATTCGTATAAAATCGATTACAAAACATATAATTTGATGGAAGAAATTAGTCTGTTGGATTGTTTGAAAGAATACACGGGACGAGCCGTTATTCCGCAACTTTTTATTTCGGGGCAGCTCATCGGAATGGGCGAGGATTTGCGCGAAATGTTTGTAAATGGTGAAATTTTGAAACTATTGGCGGCAAACAATATAACAAAAGTGTCATAAAAATTGATGGATTGCTGCTTGCAATTCATTTAAAATTCAGATATAACTTTCATCAAAACATCATTAACGGTAAGGAAAATAAACAATGGAAACGATTAATAAAAAAGCGATTGCCGATTTGGCAGAATTATTACACGAACACAAACTGACCGAAATTGAATATGAATCCGGCGAAACACGGATTCGGGTTTCTTCTAAAACAAATGCGGCGGCTGTTCCGGTAGCGGCACCTGTTGCGGCTCCGGTTTCTGCACCGGCTCCTGCGGCAGAAAAACCGGCAACACCGGCGAATACGGTTAAATCGCCGATGGTCGGGGTTGTTTATTTGTCGGCTGATCCGAATTCGGCGCCGTTTGTCAGCGTCGGTGATTTGGTCGGCGCAGGTCAAACTTTGTGCTTGATTGAAGCGATGAAGACCTTTAATCCGGTTAAGGCTGAAAAATCGGGAAAAATTGCTCAAATTTTGGTTGAAAGCGGGACACCGGTTGAATTTAACGAACCTTTGTTTGTATTGGAATAAAAGATGTTTGAGAAAGTTTTAATTGCCAACCGGGGAGAAATTGCGCTACGCATTCACCGGGCTTGTAAAGAAATGGGGATTAAGACAGTCGCTGTTCATTCGACGGCCGATGCAGATGCCATGCATGTGCGTTTGGCGGATGAAGCGGTTTGTATCGGTCCGGCACCGGCGCGTGATTCTTATTTAAACAAAGCAGCGATTATCAGCGCGGCTATGATTACGGGGGCTGATGCCATTCATCCGGGATACGGGTTCTTGTCTGAAAACGCGGATTTTGCGGAAATGGTGGAAGCGCACGGCATCACATGGATTGGGCCCAGTCCGAAAATGATTCGCATGATGGGCGATAAGGTTCAGGCGAAAGCGGCGGCCATTAAGTCCGGTTTGCCGGTTGTGCCGGGTTCTGACGGCGATGTGCGGACGGTTGATGCCGCTAAAATTATTGCTGAAAAAATCGGGTATCCGGTGATTATTAAGGCAGCGGCCGGCGGTGGCGGAAAAGGCATGAAGGTGGCGCATAACGAAGCCGAATTGGTTGAGGCTTTTAATACGGCCAAGTTGGAAGCAAAAACATCTTTCGGCAACGATATGGTGTACATGGAAAAATATCTGCAAACGCCTCGACATATTGAAATTCAGGTGTTGGCCGATAATTACGGAAATGTTGTTTGTTTAGGCGAACGGGATTGTTCTTTGCAACGTAAGCATCAAAAAGTATTGGAAGAATCGCCGTCGCCGGCTTTGAATAAAACGCAACGTGAAAAGATTATGGAAATTGTCCGGTCGGCTATGACGAAAATCGGATATTCCAACTTGGGAACGATTGAATTTTTATATGAAAACGGTGAATTTTATTTCTTGGAAATGAACACGCGGTTGCAAGTCGAACACCCGATTACGGAAATGGTGACGGGAATTGACGTGGTGCGCGAACAAATTCGTGTTGCCAGCGGGGCGCCTTTGGGATATACGCAAAAAGATATCCGTTTCGACGGATATGCGATTGAATGTCGTATTAATGCGGAAAATCCGGAAACATTTGTTCCGAGTCCCGGTCAAATCGGATGTTGGCATGTCCCGGGCGGTTTATGGGTGCGTGTTGATTCGGCCATGTATTCCGGTTACAAAGTTCCGCCGCATTATGACAGCATGGTGGCAAAGCTGATTGTTTTCGGCCGCAGCCGTAACGGATGCTTAATGCGTTTAAAACGGGCTTTGGATGAGTTCGTTATCGAAGGCGTTGAAACGACAATTCCGCTTCATCAACGCATTATTGCTAATTCGGATTTTATTGACGGTCAGTATAACATTCACTGGTTGGAAAATTTCTTGGAAAAGAAATAAGACTGTCTGAACAAAAGAATAGGGTTGTTTACGGGAATATGTAAACAACCCTAAATTTGTATTATTTTTATTGTTTTCTCTTAAAAGTTATTGATTTTATTTTTTTACAAACTTAAAGTTGTTAATGTTCTACAACTGATTAAGGGAGAAAAAAATGAGTAAGAACTTTTTAAAAATGGCGTGTGTTGCCGTGATGTGTTTGGTAACGACAGCCGCATTAGCATGTCCTTGTGCTAAAAAAGACTGCGTCTGCGGCAGTGCGGAAAAATTCATGTCCAGCAATGCAAAAATGATGGAAAGCGATTCTGCGAAATTGATGCACAAAGGCAAATATATGAAAGAAGTCGCAACCAAAAATACACAACCGCAATATCAAGTTTTGAATGACTGTCTGACGGGACATGGTCAATTTTTGATTGATCAGGCAGAAGTTATGACTCAAAACGGTAAAGTCGTGATGATGTATTCGGATGAAATTGACGGCGATGTTTTTCAAATTCCGGCAGATCAACGGATGCAGGCTAAAATGGATGCGGCGAAGCTGATTGACAACGGTAAAAGAATGCGTCGAGCTGCGGAATTGAGCCGCGAAGGATGCATGGAACAAACCGCTCGGATTGCCAACATCCAAGATCCGTATGTTGCCAAAAAGATGAAAGAACATCAAGCGGATATGATCAGCTATTTGGACACGGTCATCAGTAATGCCAACGCCATGATTGCTTCCGGCGAATTGCTGCAAACAAAAGTTCAATAATTGTTCCGTGATAAGAGCCCTCGTTAAAGGGGGCTCTTTTTTCGTAAGGGGAAATCAGATGAAAATAGAAAAAGCCTTTTTTGCTGCCGGCTCTTTTTGGGACGTCCAAGAAGCATTTGATGCGATTCGGGGCGTTTTATTTACGCGCGTCGGCTATGCCGGCGGATATACGGCGGATCCGTCATACCATGAAGTTTGCTCCGGTCATACGGGCCATGCTCAAACCGTTGAAGTGACTTTTGATGCGGATAAAATTTCTTATACCGCTTTGGTGCTTATTTTTTTCCAAATCCACAATCCGACTGTGTTAAACGGGCAGGGGCCGGATAAAGGAACGGCTTTTCGGTCGGCTTTATTTCCCGTCGACGAAAAACAAAAGCAGATTGCCGAGCATATTAAAAGTTATTTTGATGAACGCAATGAATACGGCAAGCCGTCAACGACTCAGATTTATGAAACGGCTGCTTTTTTCGAGGCTGAAAGCTGGAACCAAAAATTTTGGCAAAAACATACGAAAACGCAAACAGCCTAAATCGGTTGACAAATGCCGTTATCATCCGGTTCTTCGCCTTCCGGACAGGTTGTCAGTGTACATGAACCGTTAATATATTGATGTTTTTCCGGACAACAATAGCCATTTGTTTCATTGCCGTTGCATATACAGGCATCTATCGGGGTACCGTATATACATAAGCCATTGGGCGCACATTGTGACATGTAATAAACGGGGCAATCTGTACCGTCATAATTACAACCGTGAGCCCCACAGATTTGTCCGTTTAATCGACACTGCATGCCATATTCACCAGTGTCGTTTGAATAACAGGCCATAACATCGCCGTTGTCAAAGTGTTTGACACATCCTCTGGCGTTGAAATTAGAAACGCCGGTGACGTTTTCATAATAGAATCCTTTTGATTCATCACACACGCCATATTGGCATAACCCGTATGCACATTTTTGGTGATTGAACAAAGGGCATGCCGTTCCGCAAACTGTATCGGTTGTGCCGATGTAACATTTTTCTTCGATATCACAGCTGAATAGTCCGTCTGTTGTGACGCAGCGGTTAAGGGTACTGTCCCAAGACATCCCCGTCGGGCAGGTTATATTAAAACAATCCGTGACGGAACCGTCTGATTGCGTTTTGGAACACTGCCTGTTTTTCAGCTCTTCCGCTGTGCATCTGCCGCAAGTATTATAAGTGGATGTTCTTTTTATCCAATAACAATGCCATATAGAAGCATCGGAAAGAGCCGGATTACAAAAAACATACGTTCCCGTATCAGTTATTTCACATCCGTTTCTGAAGAAAGTGTCTTGCGCATATTGACCGTGAACAGCATCACAAACAGAGGGTTCGCAAGAACCGACTTCGCATTGCCCGAATTGAGACCCCGTACAGCAATCTCCGTAAGTCGGGTGGGTACACCGCCAACTTTCAAGTGTCGGGTAACATTGGATGCTTTTATCGGCGGATTGACACCCGTATCTTGTCCAATTTGCGGTCGTTACGAAAGAACCGTTTTCTCCTGTGTAAGGAAGACATTGTTCCGGATAACAAAAACCTTGTTGACAGGAAAGCCCTTCGGCATCTGAACATTGGTAACCGCATCGATTGTCATTGATATAACAATCAAATGAGCCGGGAACGCCGCGGCAATCCATTTTTTGACACATTCCATCAACCAAAATGTATCCGTCCGGACATTTACATGTTGTTCCATCAATTCCGTCTATGCATAAACAATTGCATGTATCCGGATCGCGTGCCCCCGTCATGCCGCTGTTTGTACATGCCGGATGACAGGTATCGTTGCACATGTCATAACCGTCTTCACAAATACATGAACACGTTGTACTATCCCATGAAGCATGCTCGGGACATTCTTGCGCCTCACATACACAATCGCAAGTGATGGGATCGCGGATAAGCCCGTCAGCACAGGTCGTATAACAACCGCCCCGACATTCCGTATAATCGGGCGCACAAACACAGCTTCCACTTTGGCAGACTTCTTTCGGCCCGCACAGGTTATCGTTGTCTTGACATGTGCCGTTTTCACAACTTTGGCATCCGGAGCAAGTGCAATCTATGGGGTCAACTCCGCTGGATGGTTTGCCGACAGATAACCCGTCATAAACGAAAACGAATGTGTTTTGTGTTCCACATGTGGAAGAAATGTCCTCACCGTTTAAAGTGACTTGTCGCGGCAGTTTAAAGGTCATATCTTGCAATCGTTTGCAAACCTTTTCTGGGACATTTGAAACTTTGATTTCGAAAGCAGCTCTTTCACGTTTTGTCTGTTCATAGGTCAGATTTTCGAAAGTATCTTCAAACCCGGGTAGAAAGAAAGTATTTCCGGCCAGAGTTTGTCGCATGATAGGATTTGAGAAAGCCGTGACGGCGCGCAAATCGACTTGGTTATAGATTTGATTGGCGCGATGTTTAGACACGGCGAAAGAATAAGCCGCAATGCCGCCAATGGCTAACACGCCCATGATGGCCAGAACGGCTAGCATTTCTATCATGCTTTTTCCTGAAATCGCGTCCAATCCGTCGGCCTTTGCGTGTCGGTCAAAACGCACGTATGATTGATACGCTTTCGTTTTGCCCGCCCTGAAGGCCTTGTCCTGGCCGATGATTTGAGAAAAAAGGCGAGCGGATTGGCATCGGCGTAATCGAGCGAAATATTGTTCCCATCGGCGGGGCGAAGGGGCGCGGGTGGCCGACCCGCCGATTATGTGATGTGATTGTGGCTTGGCCGATGGGCATGGGAAACGGTGTCCCCATCGGCCTATTAATCGGTTCAATCGTCCTAACCGGCCGGGGCGCTTTCCCCACGCGCCCGCCCCGGCCGGAGAATGCATCCGGCGGCACAATCGATCCAAATTCCCAAGGGTCGCCCCGCGTGTTGCAGGCGGTCGGGGCGACCCTTTCTTTGATACATCCATTCCGACCGGTAAATCCATTCCCGCGTCGGACAAGCTATTGTCCGTTCGACTGTCAAGTCGCCGATGTTGAAAAAATGAGAGAAAACCTACC
>CALGXF010000077.1 GCA_937935995.1 uncultured Alphaproteobacteria bacterium | reverse complement strand
TTAGGACGGTCCGAACATTTGTGAGGATGAAGGACAAAGTCCTTCACATTCCGGCTTTCCGCACACGTTTGTCGGCACAGGAAGGTTGCTCGCGAAGTGTTAACGAGCGGACGCTCATAAAATATCTGCAAAGCGGAAAAATTCACCGGCTGCATTATTTTTAATTTTTTCTCGAAAAGAAAACGGAAACTTCCTTTTCGTTCATACCATTTCTGCTACGCTTGCGTTATTTTGCCGGGCGGCCGCGTTTGGGTTTTTCTAATGTCAAATAAATAATGCCGCGTTTAGCCAAATGTGTCAGTCCGTCTCTTTTATAGGGTTTCAACGTTAAATCATCGACATGAAACGTTGTTTCCACTTGATCCCAAAATTTCAAAATATGTGTGTTCTTCGTAATAATCCGAGGCACATTCCAATGATCACCTTCCACAAAATTATGGTAGCGCATAATACACGCTTGTCTCGGTTGATTAAAAAAGGCTTCAACTTCTTTTAACAAATCGCCGATTTTCGTTTTCTTCCGGTGAAACGGATACGAAAACAACAACCGGTACCGGTAATGCTTAAATAAGTAATCCGAAGCTTCTTTCAACAATTTATCCATCAATGAATAATCTGTTCCGGATGTTAAAACCGTCATAAAATGGCCTTTTTCGTGCAAAAAAGTCATTAAATGTTGATAAAAATGGCATCCGCGTTCATAACTGAATCGAATATTTTCTTCATTCAATAATAACCGAGAGGCATTAATAATAGCATAAACGGCGCAAAAATAATCAATTGTTCCTTGATGATAGGCTTGCATGGGGGTTCTCCTGTCATAAAAAAGCAAAATAACAGGCTGAAAAGAAAAATTCTTCGCAGCATTAACTTAAAAAAGAGAGAACGAAAGCCGCTTGAGACGTGCTGGCAACGTTTTGCGATTTTGCTTTAAAACCGCAAAGGCCCGCTGATGCAGCTGATCCACATCGCACGGCGTCGCCAAAAGGTCTCCGTTTTTCCCTTTGAAAAAAGGGATGCGTTTGCACAAAGACAAAACACGCCCTTTTGCGCCCACTCGCAAAACAAGGGTCGGATAAACAGCCGACATATCACAAAGCTGTATCAACCGCATCTGTGTCAACATTTTAAATCCTTTTTGTCTTTGAATGAAATGCTTATATCATAAAAATCGACAAAAATCAAGAAAAGATTTAAAGGAGCCAAAAGGCTCCTTTAACTTAACCGAACAAAAGACTTAGAGTACCCATCCGGTCGAACACGTATAACTGATATGATAACAGTTACCCGATCCGCAGACACTCCAGCAATCCTCTGTACTAGAAGCAGAATTTTTACAACTTTGTTCATACTCCAACGCTATATCGCCTGCGCAACAACCATAAGTCCAGCCTGAATCGTACGGCGCATCACTGGAATCTTTCAAAATTGTTGATGAAACCAAATGAGACTGCGTTCCCTCCGGACAACAAGCAAGATTTCGACTGCTTGAGCTGCCTAATACTTCTTCATAATAATATCTAAATCCATTACCGCAACAAGTCCCATCTTTGCAACATTCGCCCTGCGTCGTTCCGCATGCAACCCCATCATCACAACACCACGTTGTATCGCCGGAACCACAGCTGATTTCACCTTCGTCACAGGCGGACGGCGGCGTACACGCCCCGTTTTCCCAACTGCCACTTACCATAATCGCACAACAAATGGCATCTGTTTGTTCATCATTCGGACAGGGGTCGTTAACACAATTTTCCGGATGTGTCACACAGAACCGAACACAATCTTCACTCGATGTCGAATCGATACAACACGCATAATTTCCGCTGTCTTTACAAATGCAATACGGCAATGTCGGATTCGTCTCACAATCTATGTCTTCGCATTGACCATCGACACATTGTTGTCCCTCTCCACATTCCCCATCATTCGTACATTCAGGTGGAACACATCGACCATTTTCACAAATGAGGTCGCCACAATCACTGTTTTGGGTACAATCCGGATCACCACACGTTCCATTCTCACAAATTTGGCCGCCGGTGCAATCGTTGTCGTCTGTACACGGTGGCGGATTTTTACATTCTCCGTCCGTACAGATTAAACCATTCCCACAGTCCAAATTGCTTTCACAATCTGTCGGTTTTTCGCATTCACCGTTTACACAAACTTGGTCACCCGTGCAGTTTCCGTCTGTTGTACAAGAGGGATCATCTGGGGGTTCCTGACATGTTCCGTTGATACAAACCAAAATACCGCTACAGTCTTTGGATAAGTTACATGGAATTGGATCCGGGTCACTTCCCGAGCCGCTTCCAGAACCGGAACTCCCTGAACCGCTGGAC
The DNA here is from genome assembly GCA_937935995.1 of uncultured Alphaproteobacteria bacterium. Lineage (GTDB taxonomy): Bacteria > Pseudomonadota > Alphaproteobacteria > CAAHEQ01 > UBA3637 > CALXXA01. Next base: position 643 of record CALGXF010000077.1, on the reverse strand, counting down.
GATTCACCGCCGCTTGATCCGCCAGAACCACCCGATGAACCACCGTGTCCCGTACCGTTACAAATCGTCCCGTCTTCACCAAAACAGAACTTCATTGCCAACCCATCTGTGTTACCACAAATGTCACTGTTACCTTGATAGACTGTGTTCCCAACGACAATCTGGTCAATGTCTGTCGGATTCATCTTTAAAATCATTTCACACACACGATATGTCACATCCGTTGCTTCGACGTAATACGATGAACCACTATCTTTCTTCGTCACCATTGCGTAATACGTCCCTTGTTTCCCATTGCCGGGTAAACCCGGAAACCGAAATTCATGACCAGAGGGCTTGTTCGCATAATATTCGTCAATCATGGGGACATTTGTTCCGCGTAACATGACATCGTAAATCGTCTCATTTGCCCGATGTTTGTTCATCGCATACGTGAATCCGACCAAAGCTGTGATGGATAGAACCCCGATAATCGCCAAAACCGCCAGCATCTCCAACAATGTTCGGCCATGTTGTTTTCCCCATCGGCGGGGCGAGGGCGCGCGGGTGGGCGCCCCGCCGATGCTCTTGACCGAACCCGAAAAAACCCGGTTCCATACTGAACCTTTCCCTGTATCCCAAAAACAAATTGTTTCTTTCCAAC
>CALGXF010000076.1 GCA_937935995.1 uncultured Alphaproteobacteria bacterium | reverse complement strand
GGGGGGGGGGGGTAATCGATTGACGGTTGATTGATTTGTTCATGAAACAATCCTTTCCTTTGTCCTTCTTTTTTAAAGGATTCCTAATCAACTGTCAATAAAAAAAGCTCTGATAACCAGAGCCTTTTTTTTACTTGATTTTCTTTTCCACATATTCTGTGTGCTGACGTGTTTTTGGGTTATATTTGCGGACCTTCATTTTTTCCGGTTTTGTCCGCGGATTTTTCCGAGCCACATAAAAATGTCCCGACCCGTCCGTCGCTTCAAGTTTAATTTCAATAGTCGTCGGTTTTGCCATTTTTTATCACCATTTCCGTTTAGAATCTTAAAATAGAGATGGCATCTTACAGATTTTTATTAAAAGAGTCAAGGAAAAACTTCTTTTTATTATTAAGCCTTGTCAAAAACAGCTTCTTGCAGTTTCTTTCAATCCTTCCTACCTTTATTTTCAAGGAGAAATGAAAGGAGATAACCATGCAACAAAAAAATAATCCTAATTGGTCTGAAACAGTCGATGAACAAGAAATATATCACACACCGCCCGGAACATTTACTCAAAAAGCACCCGAAGTTGTTGATGTGTTGCTGAAAGGAGCCGGCGGCGATGTCACATTGGCGTTGCGGCGGTTGGTGTTCTATATGAATCGCGCCGGAGATAAGTTACCTAACGCTGCGGAATTAAAAAAGGCTAAAACACGGCTGGAAGAGTTGGGAAAAGAAAAATAAGACGGACATCATCATTTTTTTAAAGTTTTTTCTTGCCTTATGCTGAAAAAGAAATTAACCTGATATTAATCTTTGTTAATTTCAAAAGAAGAGAGGGTAGCATGCGGGTTTTATTGGTCGAAGACGACAAATCAATGGCTCAAAATATTAACATGATTTTATCCAAAGAAGGGATGGTCGTTGATGTGTCTAATTTTGGGGAAGACGGCATCGAAATCGGGAAACTGTATGATTACGACATCATTATTTTGGATTTGATGCTGCCGGATATGGACGGATTTGAAGTCTTAAAGAAATTGCGTTCGGCCAAAGTGTCAACACCGGTGTTGATTTTGTCGGGCTTAACGGCGCCGGATAAAAAGGTCAAAGGCTTTATGGACGGCGCGGATGATTATTTGACAAAGCCGTTTGATAAAGCAGAATTGATTGCGCGGATTCGGGCGATTGTGCGCCGGTCTCAAGGGCATTCAAAATCCATTATTAACGTTGGAAAATTAGAAATTAACTTGGATTCCAAAACGGTATCGGTCGGCGGCAAAGTCGTCCACTTAACGGGAAAAGAGTTCGCGATTTTGGAATTGCTGGCTTTACGTAAAGGCACGACGTTAAGTAAAGAACAATTTTTGAATCATTTGTATGGCGGCATGGATGAACCGGAATTAAAAATTATTGACGTGTTTATTTGCAAGTTGCGTAAAAAGTTGGAAAAAGCAACCGGGGGCGATGATTATATCGGCACGATTTGGGGACGCGGTTATTTGTTGCAAGATCCGGAAATGCTGGGTCAGAAAAAGAAATAAGAAAAGGAGCCGTTTGGCTCCTTTTTTATATCTTGTACTACGATAAATTTTATTCATAAGTACAGCCCAACGTATTGCCACCTCCAGAAACATACTTACCGTCATCATCATAATATCCCCATGTACAGTAGTAATCAAACCACCCGTCTTCACTTTCATTTTTCCCTAATTGGACAATTTCATCCTCTCCGGCTTTGTAGCACTCAATGCAATTATAACAACGGCTACTTTCTGAATAAGACGATACTCCCCATGTTGAACAATATTTTTTACCGCCACACGTCCAAATGGTCGGACTTGTTCCTTTAGGAGACTCCCACTTGACGGTCCATTCCCAACCGCAAGCCTCACATGCTGTTTGACTGGTTGGCGGATTTGAATAATTACAATTAACACATTGACCTATCGTTGAGCCGCAAGATTGACCATTATTACAACACCACGTATCTGTTCCGCTAGTACATTCGTGTTGCGTATCGACATTACACGCTTGTCCGCACACGCCATTGTTCCATGTTTCACCGGCTGCCTCGCAACAATCTTGACTTTCGGATTTGGAAGCACAACAATACCCATCGCCATACGGGTCACCAACCCATACATGGTTTGTCGGGTCATCTCCGTCAATCGAAACCGCCGTACAACATACAGACGTTGTTTGTGCACCTTCTGTACAGAACACACCACATTGCTCCGCATCTGTTATCGTACATTCTTCTTGAACACAGGTTTCATCTAAACTACAACATGTCGACGGCAATTCACAACAACCACCCGTTAAATAATGGATGGTCTTTCCGCCGCGTTCCTCACACGTACAAGCCGGGTCAACATCACATGTGCAGGTATCCTCATTTTTAACTTCGCAAGTTCCGCAAGACAATCCCGGACATTTATCTTCACATCCGATGATACAGCCACAGTCGTCTGTTCCGGTGGGTTGTTGCCCCTCCGGACAAGAAGTGATGGGACAAGGCAGAACTTCACATGTCCCGTCCACACAGTGTTCACAACTTCCGCAAGCCGGATCACAGGTTGTTCCAATTTCGCCACTTCCGGAACCACTTTCCGAGCCGCCTGATGTCCCGCCGGAACCGCCAGACCCACCGTGTCCTGTGCCGTTACAAATAGCGCCATCCGACCCGAAACAGAATTTCATCGCTAATCCATCTGCATTGCCGCAAATGTCACTGTCACCTTGATAGACTGTGTTCCCAACAACAATCTGGTCAATATCCGTCGGGTTCATCTTTAAAATCAATTCGCACACACGGTATGTCACATCCGTTGCTTCTACGTAATACGATGTGCCTTTATCTTTCACTGTCGTCATCGGGTAATATGTGCCTTGTCGACCGTTGTTAACCAACCCCGGAAAACGGAATTCATGACCTACATCTTTTTTAAAGTAATATTCATCAATCATGGGGACGTTTGTTCCGCGCAACATCACATCGTGAATCGTTTCATTTGCCCGATGTTTATTCATGGCATAGGTAAATCCGACCAATGCTGTGATGGACAAAACCCCGATAATCGCCAAAACGGCCAACATCTCCAACAATGTTCGGCCGTGTTGTTTTGAATTTTGTTGTTTTTTGAATATGTGTTTGTGTGTCATTGAATTTTTCCTTTCCTTTATTAAGAGCCCAAAATAAAGAAAATTGTCATAGATTAAGGCGCATAAAACGCCATGGTTTTATGTCC
>CALGXF010000075.1 GCA_937935995.1 uncultured Alphaproteobacteria bacterium | reverse complement strand
GGGGGGGGGGGTAGTGTCAAGCTTTTTATGATATAAAAATGTTATTTGACGAAAGGATAGGTTTTATTTTTTTAAAAAAGTCTTATTTAAATAAATCGGAGGCTTTTTATTATGAAAATAAAAGAAGTTTTAGATATTTTGGAAGATATTTGCACGATTATTGTTTCAATCGGAGCGGTTTGGGGTGCTTTTGTTGCATGGGAAAGTGGTTTTTTGCATAAGTTAGATCATATCGTTACGCATTACCATAATGAGTTTACGGTTGAAGAAGATAAACTCAAAGAAATTAAATTGCCCTGACGGCCTTTGCGGTTTTCCGGTTGCAGGAAATATATTGTTGCAAAAATCTTTAATAAAAAGCCGGAACGAATTCCGGCTTTATTTTACTTTTCAATACAGAACGTGAAAGCGGTTCCGGTGCTGGGGACTGTCGGGTTGCCGCAACTGCCATGCCACCAATATACGCCGGCATTTCCGTAGTTCTCATTTAAACAGTTTGTGCTACTTGCATCCCAGCTGCCGGTTAAATCGACAATGATTCTTTCATAGGGGCTGACACGATAACCGCAAACCATCGTATGTCCCGTGCTGGTCCAGTTAGCATTACACGGACCGTTATAAGTATGTGCATTCGCGACAGATAACGCTTCTTCGCGAGTCATCAAACGCATACCGTCAGGACATTTGGCTTGAGAACATAAAACTTTTGTCGGGTCACAATAAGCTTGTTTGCAAACCCCGTCCAAACAAATAGCGCCGGCATCGACTTCTTCTTGTGTGCAACAACAGCTTGTCGGACAACCGCATTCATCTTCTCCTTGACTCATTCCCTCCGGACAAGTCAGCTCACATTCCTTTTTCACACACGTTTTGTCTTGACAGGTATAGCAAGTATCACAGTTTTCATCCGCTAAACAAGCAACACACGTTTGAGTTTGTGTATCCCAGTAGGGTGTCGGATCTTCGCAAGCAGAGACACAGTTGTTTGTCAAAACATCTTCTATCATGCCTTCCGGACAGGCACATGTTTCCGGGTCGGCTCCGGTCGGCGTGTCAATCGGACACACGCATTGTGACCCGTTCCAATAGGTTGTCGGGCTGGGACATGTACA
>CALGXF010000074.1 GCA_937935995.1 uncultured Alphaproteobacteria bacterium | reverse complement strand
CCATCGGGACATTTGTCCCGCGCAACATCACATCATAAATTGTCTCATTCGCCCGATGTTTGTTCATGGCGTACGTAAACCCGACCAAAGCCACAATGGATAAAATCCCGACAATGGCTAAAACACCCAACATCTCCAACAATGTTCGACCGTGATTGGTTCGTGAAAAAGTGTGAAATTGAAGCATTATGAATTCCTTTCTATACGTCATGATAACGAATTAGACATGAAAAAACATCCCATTTTGATGGGAAATAAAAGAATGATGATTTATTTAAAATCAGAAGCGGGGGGGGGGGGTATGACGGTATCTTTTGCTTTGGATTGAAGATAAATAAACATGTCAAAACTCCCGTAAATAAATTCTTTGTTTATTTGTAATCATTTTAAAAACTTTTGTCAAGCGTTATCCTCTGACCCTGGCAATGGTTAAACAGTCAACATTTTGAGCGCCGGCTTTGTAAAGAACTTTGGCACATTCGTTTAAAGTTGCACCGGTTGTATACACATCATCAATCATAACAATTCTTTTACCGGCAATTTGCTTTGGATTTTTAACATAAAAAGCGCCTTTCACATTTTGTTTTCTTTGTTCCGCATTATCATGGCCTTGTGTTTTAGTATTAATAATGCGTTGCAAGGTATTGGCTAAATATTGCTTTTTTGTCTTTTTAGCCAGATAATGAGCCAACAAACCGGCCTGATTGTATTTTCTTTTCATCAACTTTCGCGGATGCAACGGAACAGCAATGATTAAATCTGCTTTTTCCAGCATCTCATGCCCGGCTTGGTACATTAAATTTCCCAAAAACGGAGTCATATCCGTTCTGTCTGCGTGTTTAAACGGTAAAATAAGCTCACGTGAAAATTTGTTATAAATAAAAGCAGATCGTAGCGCATGGAAAACAGGCGGTTTTGTTAAACAAACAGGGCAAACCATGCCTTCGTCTTCGGGTAAATCATACGGCCGGCCGCATCTGGGACAGCCTTGACGCGCCAAAAAGTAAATTTTAGAAAAACACGTAGCGCATAGGGCACTTTTCCCATACACAATTCGCCCGCATTGCAAACAACGGCCCGGCATGACAATGTTTAAAAATGATGTCACGATATTTGAAAGAAACAATTTCATTTTTTCCTTGTTCTTTTGGTTAATTTCTTTATTATCCTATTTTATCGGAAAATGCAATCAATAGGGTGAAAAATGTTAGAAACAGGGACTTATACGCGCAAAGACGGAACCTTTATCCGCTACGAAAGATACGAACCGGACGATGTTCATGCCGATGTGGGGCTTGTTTATTTGCATGGCTTGCTCTCCTGTCAAAAGTGCAAAAAAGCGACGTTTGTCAAAGAATTTGCCATTGCTCATCAACTGCCGTATTTGGTGTTTGATTTCACGGCACACGGAGAGTCGTGGGGAAAACCCGAAGACGTGCGCATCGGACGTTGTTTTCGCGATGCGTGTGATATGATTCGGGAAAAGACAACCGGTCCTCAAATTGTTTTGGGCTCCAGCATGGGCGGGTGGACGGGTTTACTGTTGGCTCAAGAAATGCCCGACCGTATTGCCGGTTTTATCGGATTAGCTGCAGCACCTGACTTCACGCACATGTTGTGGAATCACGTCTTGAAAGACGAACAGAGGGCTTTTTTGAAAAAAGGCGGCATTTTGGGGCCGACGGAAGAAACAAAAGGGTATTGTTTTTGCTATGATTTTTTTGAAGATGCAAAAAAATACTTTCTTTTGAATAAGAAAATCAGATATAATCAACCTGTGGTTTTGATAAAGGGAGATAAGGATTTTTTAGTGCCGGATTCCGTCGCTTTTAAAATCAAGGACAACCTTTTGTCCGAAGACGTTGCCGTCTGGACGTTGAAGGGAGCAGAGCATCCTTTATCGAGACCTTCCGATTTAGAGGCAATTGAGACAGCGATAGAATTTATATTAAAAAGGGTGAACAAATGAATATGATTTATCAACCGATGTCTTTCAAATCTTGGCTGCGGGTACTGTTTTTAATCGTTTTGTGCTACGGTTCGGGGCTGATTGTCGCTTCCTTTAATACGCCGGCAACCATGACGTGGTATCACAGCCTTTATTTAGCGCCTTTGACACCGCCGGATTGGCTGTTCGGATTGGCGTGGTTCATTTTGTACGGATTAATGGTTTGGGCGGCTTTTTTGGTGTGGAATGTTGCGTCTCATCGGTATTTTTATTTCCAATTGATTGCCATGGTTTTATGGGGATACACTTTTTGGCAAGCACATATGACATTTTGGAGTTTTTGTATTCTGGTGGCTTTAACGCTTTTTATTTCTGAAATGATGAAAGAATTCCACCGCTATTCCAAACTGTCGGCGCGCTTATTGGTGCCGTATTTGTTGTGGGTCGTTTTTGCCAGCTATTTGAACGCTTACGTGTTCATGTATAATTAATAGTCCAGCTTGAATTGAGCCCAGTTTTCGTGATCAGCGTTCGGGACGCGTTTGATTTGAACGGAAACAGGATTCGGCAGTTTTTTAACGAAATTTTGGGTAAAGACCATTGGAACGACTTTGTCTTTGCCGCCGACATAGTGAACTTGCGGAATAGCCGATAACAAATACATCTCATTGGCCGGGTTCACCGAATCAAGCATGATGTCTTCATCCCGATACATCGCATCTGTTTTGGTATCCAATATGCCGGCAATTGTGACAACACGCGTGACTTTTACATTTCTTAAGCGGGTTGCTAAAGACAATGCCAAAGCGGCACCGCCGTCGTAGCCGACAAATTCGATTTCTTTCAGGTTATACTTTTTTTGCCAATTTTGAATGACATCTTTCATTTCATCAACAACTTCGGGCGCATACTTTCCTTCTTCCCAAACAATCGGTTTGCACACGTCTTGTTCAATGAAATAGCAGGGGCGGCCTAAATAAGCAATTGACGGAAATGTGTCTTTTTGAGCCAGCTGCATCGCCACATCCGCATACATTTGCGGTCTTTTTTTCGTTAAACCCGCCGTATGCGCATTGCCGTCAATGTAAATCCGCAATTTTTTAAATGGTTTGACATCTTTGCGCCACGTTGCAAGCGTTACGTTGCGTGTTTTGACAGGTTGATATGTGAAGCCTTCCATTTTGGGCGTCGAGGCGCAAGCCGTTAACAACAAAGCAAAAGCTGAACAAAGCAGGAATTTTTTCATACAACCTCCATCAAGGATAAATTTTCAATCCATAACAAGTAACATGTTATCTTTTTAGCCGGAAAAAGATTTTTTAGCAAGCTTTTATACGCATTCATTTGATGAATATAAACCGGAGGGATGTCTTCAACCCGTTGCGGCGGCGTTTTATTCGTTTTATAATCGATAACAAAAACAGACTCATCCGTTACAACCAATCGGTCAACCTGGCCGGAAACGACAAAGCCGTTGATTGTTCCGATAATCGGTACTTCGGCCATAGATTGTTTGGAAAACAACGGCTTAAGAGACGGACTTTCTAAAAGTGTCAACAATGAATCAGGCACATCCATTCCTTCGGGTGTTGCATGATAAAGCCAATCTCGGCGCTTGTCTGCCGGAAGAGTCGGTAAAATTTGGAGCGCTTTATGAATGAATGTTCCGCGCCGCATAGCTTCTTTTTGAGCTTCTTTCAACGGAGACGGTGCAGCCGGTTCATCCAAAGCCGGTTTAGACGGTGTCAATGGTTTCGGCGGAACAGGTTCTTCCGGTGCCGGTTTATAAAACCATGCTGGAATTTCAAAATCCGACGCGGGAGAAGCCGTTGTCGCAGATTGTTTAAAATCCGTTTTGGTTTGTTCACACGTTATTCGAGTGATTTCATCCGCTCTGTAATGCGACAAACTTTGGGTAATCAGTTCATACCAATTGTTGGCAGATGCCGCTTTCCCGCCATCATATCCGCAAACATAAAGCCGGTCTCTGGCGCGCGTGACAGCTACATATAGCAGTCTATTATATTCCTCTTCTTCCAAAGACTTAATTGAATTAATTAAAGGGTTGCATAAAATTGACCGCGTTTCCTTTTTAGGAATCCAAATCGGCAGATTTTGCATCCACAGCAAGGTTGGTGTTGTATTGGGTTTACGTCGTGTGTCGGGTAAAAAGACGATATTGGATTGCAATCCTTTGGAACCGTGAACCGTCATGATACGGACGGCGTCTGGCGCGTTTTGATCCAAGTCGCGTTTAATTTCGATTTCTCCGGCGGAAAGCCATTTTAAAAAGCCTTGCAATGATGGAACATGTGTTTGTTCGAATTGCAGAGCTAAATTTAAAAATTCATCTAACGCTTCATTGGCTTCGTATCCCAATCGCTTTAAAAATTGAGTACGGCCATCCATTTTTCCCAAAATATAAGAAAACAGTTCAAACGGCGGCATGGTATCCGTTAAATTCAACAAATGCGCTAATTTTTCATAAACGGCCGGTTGTTTTTGTTTCAGGCTGTTCCATAACGAACCGGGACGTTTATAAGCGACATCAAACAATTGTTCTTCGGTTAATCCGCATAAAGGGCTTTTTAAAATTTCCGCCAAACACAAATCATCTTCCGGCAACAATAAAAAAGCCCCCAAAGACATCAAATCCATAACGGCAATATGATTTGTCAAAACCAACCGGTCAATACCGGCTACGGGAATATGCTTTTCTTTCAAAGCCCGAACCAAGTCAAAAATAAATTGGTTGCGGCGTTGAACAAGAATCATAATATCGCCGGCTTGAATAGGGCGGTTTTGAGAGGATAAAATTTCATTACCAATCATTTTGTGTATGCGTGCTGCGATTTTTTTAGCAAGCTTGACGGAAGCAGTCGGTGTATTTTCCTGAAGAAGCGGCAACTGCCAAGCATCATCGGTTGTTTTTTTATCTTGTGTTTCAAGCGGCCAGACTTCGATTAATCCGCCTTCACCCGTTCGAGCCGGTATATGAAGCGCATCTTCTTTTTGATTTAAAACACCGCGCGTTGCTTGTTTGTTTTTCAACAGATAATTAACCAAGTCTAAAACCGCTCGTGTCGATCGGAATGAAATATTGAGCGGGATTTTTTTGAATTCATTTTGCGATGCATCGATTTTGTTTTGAAAATACGTACACATTTTTTCAAATTCTTGCGGATCGGCGCCTTGAAAGCTGTAAATGGATTGTTTTTTATCGCCGACGACAAACAAAGTACGCAAAACTTCACTTTTGGTTTCACCACTGAAAAAATCTTCGGTCAATTTCCGGATAATCGCCCATTGATCTGGACTTGTGTCTTGGGCTTCATCGACTAAAATATGATCAATCCCGCCGTCTAATTTGTACAACACCCACGAAGCCATATTTGACTCTTCCAACAATTGCCGCGTGTACAAAATCAAATCGTCATAGTCCAAAACACCATTTTCTTCTTTCAACGCCTGATATTGGTTTAAAATATGAAAACCGATTGTTAAAAAAGCAGCCGTCGCTTCGGCAGTTTGAAGAGCTTTGATGCGATCTAAAACATCTACAAGCGCTTGGGCAACGGGAATTTCTTCCGGTTTTAATTTCTTGCGGATTTCTTTTTCTTTTGTCAAATAATGATTTTGGAAAGCATCAAAATCATCGCCGTCGTAAACGGTTCTTTGTAAATCAAGCACCGTCATGCCGGGCGAGACGTTAAGCGTATGATAGACTTTCTCAATCAAAGAAGATAAACTTTGATGTGCTTCCAACAAGCGTTTAAATTGGTTTCGTTCGCTGTCAAATGTTTTCATCAAATCGGCGAAACTTTTTTCGTTCATATAATTGGAAACCAAAGCCATCTGTGGGGCAAAAGACATTTGCTTTAATCCGTCGGCAATAGCCCGAGACATGTAAAGCCGGCTGTCTTTATCGTCCAAAACATCAAACGAGGGGGATAAACCGGCCTCCAACGGGAACCGTTTTAAAAGGCTTTGACAAAAGCTGTGGATGGTCATGATTTTCATACCGCCTTTAACGTCCAAAAGCTTTGCAAACAAACGGCGCGCCAAGTTTAAATGCTCGGGTTCGAAATCGTCTCCTTTTAATGCAATTAAGGTTTTTGTCAATGTGGCATCGTCTAAAACAGTCCATTTTTGCAGGATTTCCGATAAACGGTTTGCCATTTCGGCGGCTGCGGTTTTCGTAAAGGTTAAGCACAAGATTTTTTCGGGCGGATAATTCGTTAACAATAAATTCAAAACGCGATCCGTCAGCACTTTCGTCTTTCCGGAACCGGCCGAAGCAGACACCCACGCGCAAACATACGGATTGCTGGCTTCTTGTTGATAGGCATTTGCCTTTGAAATTGCATCCATGGGTTAATCCTCCTCGTCGGCATTCATCCATTCGGGCAGACGTGCCAAGTGTTCGTAATCATTATACGTCGGCCGTTTGGGTTTAGGACAAGAGACATAAGGCGTTTCGGGCTTTTCAAAACAATTAATCAGATTTTTTAATCCCTGCAAAGCTTGGTCAATCATTTCATCCGGCGTTAGTTGCGTTTTACTGTTGGAAACGGATTTGATTTCGCCGCCTTTTTGCGTGCCGGTCAGACGCCAATAAGTCATGTCTTCAATGGCAATCTTTTCAGAATCGGGTATGTGTTTAAAGCCGTTATTTTTCAAAAGAGCGCCTTCTAACAATAATTGCGGTGCTTCACCGGTTGCGACTTCTTTAGGCGTCGGCGGCGTTCCGGTTTTGTAATCAATAATTTCGGCGCGGTTATCTTCGAAAACATCGATGCGGTCGGCTTTTCCGGTCAATTCAAAAGTTTTACCGTTGTCAAGCTCAATCGACAGGCTGCCTTTTTCTTCCAAATAAAAATGCGGGTTGCGGGCAAGCCTTTCTTTTTGCCGATTGATAAACCAAGCCGCCAATCGTTCAAACTTGGGCTTCCAAAAGGCCAACAGCGCAGGTGTAAAACCGGCTTCTTCAAACGCTTTATTCCCCAAATTCAGCAAAACGGAGACATCTAAACAAGGTGGCGAGATTTTTAAAAATTCTTCCAAAGCGCGATGTGTGGCAATTCCGTAATCTTTGATGGAAAGCTCTTCATCCAGTTCTTCCAGCTTTTTCAGGCCTAAAACAGAGCGTGCATAAATGGAATAAGGATCTTTCATCCATTCTTCGATTTTGGTAATGGATAAACGTTTGGGGCGAGCTTCAACCGGCGGTGTGGGAGCAGGGCGTACGGGCGTTTCAACGGCATCGACGGATTGTAAAGCCGTGACAATGCTTTCCTGTTCCATGACAAGTTTGTTTTGAGTAATGCCCATCAAGGCATCCATACGAGATAACCATCTGGACGGAATGCTGGGTGTTCCGTCTTGTTTTAACGAACGGGTTAAAATCACTTCCTTTGTCATCATCAAATGGGCAAAGTCATGTGCCATCACGCCGATTTTTTCTTCGGGCAGAGGCAGACCGCACATGGCGCGCATCGGTCGGCTGAACCAAGGATCCGCTTCAACCGTTTGCGGCCATGTTCCTTCATTCATTCCGCCGATGATAACAACATCCGGGTGTTGCAGGCGGGCTTCGATGGGGCCTAAAATATCCAGTCTCGGATGCATGCCGTAAAGAGGGCGAACGTTAACACCCATGAACAACGCATTAAGGAAGGCTGGATACTGGTGCGGCAAAATCGGTGCCAAGTTTGTTAATTCCTCTTGAATTTCGGTTAACAAAGCGGCAGCTTGTTCGCCTTCTTCTTTAGCCCACAAACGTTCTTTGCCGCTTCTGTCGTCGGTTTGAGCCAAGTCTTCCGCCACTCTTAAATGAGCCTTTAACAACACGTCTGCCGGTATCGGTTCCGAACCGGTAAAGTAATTGAAAAAAGAATCTAATTGTGTTTTTAACTGCGGCACAAACGGATTTTTTTCAAGACGAGCCGCTTTTTCCCAATCTCGGACTTTTAACTTCAAAACCCCGATCGGGTCGCCGTCTGCCGCCAAAGGATGTTTAAGCAAAGCCAATAAAGCATTGCCGGATTTTTCCGAAGCCGCGTTTGCCAACAACAGTAAATAAGAACCGACCGGCGTTTTTGTCAAAGGTGTTCCGGCCGAATCATCCAATAAAACATCCCATCGTTTCATTTCGCTGATGACGCGGCGGCTTAAAGTTCTATCCGTTGTTACGAGAGCGGCCGTTTTACCGGGCGTTTCCAAAACACGTCGTAATTCGCAGGCAATTGTTAACGCTTCGCTGACCGGTGTGGCGCATGCAATGTAACGAACGTTTTGCAAAACCGAAGCATGAAACGGTTGAATATCGCGCCAATCATTGGTCGTGGCGGCCGGTTTTAAACTTTCGCAAATAAAACGTTGCCGCTCATTTGATTTTTCGTGAATAACATGTACTTGGCGACGGTCTGTTTCAAGGGCTGTCAATAATTTTTTCAAATGATATTGCGGATGCGTTTCATCCAACGCATCCCAATCTTCATCATTCATTCGTGTGTCTAAATCGGGCAAAATCACATGACCGTTCGGCAGGGTATGAACCGCTTTTAAAAACCGTTCAATAGCGGGCAGGCCGCCCGTAAAACCGATAGCATAAACCGGTTCTGACGGTGCTGTGGTTTGCCATGCCGCGATTTGGGAATCAATAACGCGGATTTGACGTTCGGCCGGGTCAATTTGATTTCTTTGCGCTAAAATTTGTGGCCAAAAAGTTTTAATAATATCTAAAAATTGAAGCGTTTGTTGCCAATGTTCCGCAAATACGTCCGGAACCAACGTTTCCAAACAATCCAAAGAAACTTCATGTTGGTGCATTTCGTCCAATAAAGAAGCCAAAGACCCGGCCAGTTGAAAAGCTTTGTCCGGAGACAGAGATTGTCGTTGTTGACATAACCGCATCAGCAAAAACTGTCTTTCTATGGCCGAAATGCTGTCAGGAATATGGGTGTCCGTTGTTTCCAAATCATACAGGGCCGTCATTTTGGGCAGCATCATTGTTTGGCCTTGACTTTGGCGTAAAAAAGCTTCCCGCATTGTTTTGGCCGCCCGCCGCGTCGGCAAAATCATTTGTATTTTGGACAATCCCCATACGTCTTTTTGCGCTTGATGAATCAGCTCGAGCGCCAACGTATCCGCAAAAGAGTGGACGGATGAAATGGTGCTAATCATGCTTTTCCTCTGGCAACACATGTGGCAGCGTTTGATAAAACCATTCTTTTAACTCTGCCAAATAAGGTTCTTCCAAATGTTGTTCCAATAAACCGTAAACATGCGGCAGATGTTTTAAATAGCCGGCTTTGTGGTCGCGTTGACACAAGCGCACGAAAAAACCCAAAACGCGCAGATGTCGTTTGGCTGCCAAAATATGATAAGAACGGATAAAAGCTTCTTGTTCTTTGGGTTGCATTTCGGATAAGTAACGCGTCATTAATTCCGTGCGTAAGGAAGCCGTCATCGGACGCCGAGCATCTTCCAACAAAGAAACCAAATCGTATGAAAACGGGCCGATACGCGCATCTTGAAAATCCAAAATGCCGCATGATTGTACACCTTTGCGATTGAGTTTCATTAAGTTATTAATGTGGAAATCCCATAAAATTAAACCTTGCGCGGTTTCAAGCGCTTGCGGAATGAGCTTTTTCCATATCCGGATAAAATCCGCTTTGACGGAATCTTGCGTTTTCCCGTGCAAGACATACGGCATGAACCAATCCGTAAATGTTTCCAAATGTTCAATCATCTGCGGTTCTTGATAGATTTGGATGGAACCGATATCCGATAAAGGAATGGAGCGCAGTTTAATCAACACATCCAATGCCGCCGTATAAAGGTTATGCTCTTGATCGGCAGATTGCTTCAAAAGGGCTGCATAGGTGTTGTCGCCGAAATCTTCCAACAATAAAAGACCGTTTTGTAAATCTTCATCATAAATAACCGGTGCGCTTAATCCGTGCTTGAGCAGAATTTTATCGACTTTGTAAAAGTCATAAGGATGTTCCGTTTGCGGCGAATCCATTAAAATATAGCTTTTATCCGAACACGTGATTCGGGCATATCGCCGCATGGATGCGTCTTGTGTCAACCACTGCATCGGGAACGTGTCCAAACAGTTGTGTTTTAAAAAAGCCTGAATTATATCGTCACTTGCCATGAGTCTAACCTTTTTTGCCAAGAGCTGTCCGCGCTGTCAAACGTAAAGAGGCGCGTTGTTCCGTCTACATCAATTCGGATGTCTAATCGTTTGGCTTTCGGTAACAACCGATTCATTTTGTCCGGCCATTCGATTAAGGAAACAGCCTCAATAAAAGCATCTTCAATCCCTAATTCATACACATCTGTCGGTTTGTCCAGCCGATACAAATCAAAATGATAAATCGGAAACGCATCCGTATCATATACTTGCAACAACGTGAAAGTCGGGCTGGGTACGTCTTGAGATGTTTGTGTCATGTGTTGAATGAGGTAACGTGAAAAAGCCGTTTTACCGACGCCCAGCGTTCCCCAAAGGGCAACAATGTCTCCCGGTTGAAGCAAGGGAGCCAGTGCGGCTGCAATTTTTTGTGTATCCGTTTCCGTTAATGCTTTTAGTGTTTTCATTTAAATAATCCGAAAAAGCCTTTGCTTTTGTTTTGTCCTTGTGTTTGTTGGATTCTGACTTTATCCCGGTAATCCCAAGGTGCCGTAAAAGAACCTTCCCATAAACCGATTTTTTTGTCATGTGCTTGTTTTTCATAAGGAATATACACTTTGGATTGGCTTCTGTCCGCAACAGCCCAACCGCTTGAAACCATAGCCGATCCGACATCAACGCCTTCAATAGCACATGTTGCAATGTAATTGCCGAAACCGTCTCCGCCAACCGGCGTACACGTGACGATTTTTCTTAAAATTAATCGTTCCAACGCTTCTTTGGACATATCGCCGCACGGGTAGCGGTTGCCGTATTTATCGCTGCAATTTTGCGCCGGATCCGGAGCATCAATTCCGTACAGTTTAATGAAAGACGGCCCCATTTGGAAAAAATAACCGCTTCTGACTTCGCTGACCTGTCCGGCGACTTTATCATGATTCTGATAACTGGCAATGGCAGTTGTTTGTTCTTCGACAGCTTCTTCAAGCGTTTGAGAAACAACCGGTTCCTCCTCATTCGATAAAAAGCTTTGCATCCAATCGCCGCCCCAACCGAAGACTTTGTATCCCGCATAGCCCAACCCGAACAGACAGGCCGCAATAATCAATAATTTAAAAATAAAGCCCAAAGATCTCGGAATAATCCACAAACCGAACAACACCACCAAAATCAAAAGGCCACCGGCTATTTTAGGATTGTCCTGGATAAAAGGATAATTAAAATACGCTTTGGCGACACCGCCTAAAATACTGGCCATCAGGATGAATTTCAGAATAACAAGCCCCATTTTATGCTCCTTTCAGCGCTCTGGAAATAGTTTCTTGAACATTGACCGAGATTGAATCTGTTTTTAAAATGCGTTCCAGTTGGTCTTTCATGTGCATCCGGCGCGTTTCGTTAAAGTGAGACAAACGTGTCAACGGATGCAAAATACGTTCTGCCATTTGCGGGTTCAATGTATTTAAAGCAATGACTTGGTCAGCCAAGAATTGGTATCCCGAACCGTCCGTTGCATGGAAAGAACGCAAATTATGCGTAAATCCGCCGATAACCGCCCGAACATTATTTGGATTGGTTAATTGGAATTTCGGGTGTTGCATTAATTCTCGGACGCGGGGCAGGCTGTCTTTTAAATCAGCCATCGCTTGCAAAGAGAACCATTTATTCAAAACCAAATGATCGTCCTCATACCGATGATAAAAATCTTGCAAAGCCTCTTCAAACCCGGGCAGTTCATGCATGACCAAAGCCGATAGTGCCGCCATTAAATCCGTCATATTGGTTGATTTTTGATAAGCTTCTTGAACCAAAGGGGCTTCGTCCGTCAAGGCCAAGTAATTTAAGGCGGCATTTTTTAATGCACGCTTGCCGGCTTCTTTCGGGTCCGGAGAAAACGGTTTTTCAAAGTCGGCTAATTGTGTGTAAATGTCTTTCAAACGGTCTTTGAATGTATCGGCAAAGGCTTGGCGAACCTGACGACGGGCATCCAAGACAGCATCTACGTCAAAAATATCCATTTGATCGCCGATAAAAGACGCCGCCGGCAGCAAAACAGCTCGTGCTACAAAGGCCGGATCTGCTTCTGATTGATTTAAATAAGAACCGAATGCTTGAATAAATGCTTTGTTCGGTTGGGTTCGCTTTTCAAAAACCATGTTCAAAATTTCTTTTAACGCGTAATTTTGACCCAATTCATATCGGTTAAAGTCATCTGTATCATGTGTCATTAAATGCAACCGTTCCGCATCCGTGTAATTTATATCAATGGTAACTGGCGCCGTGAAAGAACGGTTAAGAGACAAGACCGGTTGTTGCGGGATGTCTTTAAATGTAAACGTTTGCTCATTTTGTGTCAGAACAAGCGTTTGAGTTAAAAGTTCTTTGCCGTCCGGCCCGATTAATCCCATGTCCAAAGGAATAACAAACGGTTCGGTCGTTGTTTTCGTTTTTTGAGTAAGCGTTAACGTGTATGTGCGGCTGTTTAAATCGTACTGTTGTGTCACATGGATTGTCGGACGCCCCGGCGTGGAGTACCAGCGCATAAATTGAGACAAGTCCGTTTTGTTGGCATCTTCCATGCATTTGACGAAATCATCAATTGTAACGGCTTGACCGTCATGGCGGCTGAAATATAAATCGCATCCTTTATGAAAGCCGTCATATCCTAAAATTTTTTCCTGCATCCGGATGAGTTCAGCGCCTTTGTCATAAACGGTTGTTGTGTAAAAGTTTTCAATCGTTGCAAACGAATCCGGTCGTACCGGATGCGCCAAAGGGCCGTCATCTTCGGGGAATTGGTAGTTTTTCAACACATCAACGTCGTCAATCCGTTTCACCGTCCGAGAGCGTTGGTCGCTTGAAAATTCTTGATCCCGGTAAACCGTAAAGCCTTCCTTTAAGGATAAATTGAACCAATCGCGCGCCGTAACGCGGTCCCCGCTCCAGTTGTGGAAATATTCATGCGCCACAACACCTTCAATATTTTCATAATTTGCGTCGCTGGCCGTTTTTTCATCTGCCAATAAAACTTGATCATTGAAAATATTCAAACTTTTGTTTTCCATTGCGCCGGCATTAAAATCACTGACCGCTACGATGTTGAATAAATCCAAATCATATTCTCGGCCGAATTTTTCTTCATCCCATTTCATCGCTCGTTTTAAAGAATCCATCGCATAATAAAGGCGTTCTTTTTTACCGGGTTCGGCATAAATGCGCAAAGTAACGCGTCGGCCGCTCATGGTTGTAAAAAAATCTTCGATAAAGTCCAGCTTGCCAGCGACCAAAGCGAATAAATAAGAGGGCTTTTTAAACGGATCCTGCCAACAAACCGTGTCGCCCGTATCTGAAATCAGATTGCCGTTCGACAGTAAAACGGGGTATTTTTGCCGATCCGCATGAATAGTGACGGTAAAAGGGGCCATCACATCGGGATGATCCATGTAATATGTTATCGCACGAAAACCTTCCGGTTCGCATTGCGTGCACAAAAGGCCTTTAGACCAATAAAGCCCGCTTAACCGTGTGTTGGCTTTGGGATTGATTCGCGTTTCGATTTCAAGCGTAAAAGAATCCGGTAATCCGTCCAAAGTCAACGTTTCATCCGTCACTGTGTAACGGTCAGAAGGCAATAAAACACCGTCTGATTTAACCGAAAGCAATTCCAGATAAGATCCGTTTAAAACCAACGGTTCAACGGTTCCCGTTCGATGCATTTTCATTGTATTTTTAACATGCGTTCGGGTATCGTCTAATGTTAATTCCAGTTGAACATCATCAATGGCATAAGTTGGTTTTTTATAATCTTTTCTGTAAGTTATTTTCATTTTTTAATCCGTTGAATTAATTTTTTTGTGCTGTTTCTTGTAATTTATTCATCCAGTATTGCGCCCGTTCTTTGTTCTTTGGAACACCGGCATCGCCGCCATAAATGGAAATAAGGCTTTTCATCGCATTTACATGGCCTTGTTCGGCCGCTTTTTCATAAAGAGAAACAGCCAAAAAAGGTTCAGTTTTTCCGCTGTATCCACGTTCCAGCCAAACAGCAGATGCATAAGTCGCTTCCCGGTCGCCTTGAGCCGCCGCCAAAAGCGCCCAATTTAATGCTTTTTGTTTATTTTCGATAACGCCTTCGCCGCGGTCGTACAGCAATGCAATCATGTATTGACCGTGACGGTATCCCAGATTGGCCGACTTTTCAAAGTTAACGGCCGCACTTTTAGCGTCTTTCGGCATGCCTTGTCCCGTCAATTGCATGGAGCCTAAAATAAAAAGAGCTGCGGCATCGTTTTGTTGACTGGCCGCTTTTAAATGACGCCCGGCACTTTTATAATCCTTGAGTTGATAAGCCGATAACCCGGCTCGCAAATGATCTTGCGGAGACATCATGGTATATTTAAAAACGGGGTAAATAACCGCGGCAGCCGTGATAATAACAAAAACAGCTAACAACGTATAAACAAGGGCAAGCCCGTTCTTGCGCGTTTTTTGAGTCGGGGATTTAGAATGAACCATGACACGCTCCTTTATGAAAAAACTTGAAACTTTCTTCATAATATAGGATATTTGAAAACATTCATCAATAAAAAAGAGGCTTTTGTGATGCAATCTTTTCAATTTACATCTTTTACGTTTGACGAAAAGACGGGAACACTTCTTTTAAATTATGCGTGCGGCGCTCATGTTTTCCAAGAACAAATCATTTTTCCGGGCGCGCCGTTTGATAAAGCACGTGTTCAATCCATGAGGCGTGCCTTCTTTTGGGCGCACATTGCGCTCGGCATCAGTTATTACAAAGCGTTTTGTCCGCCGGAAATCGAAATCTTATCCGGTCTTTTGTCCGAAACTGAAGCGGCTTTTTTTGAACGGTTTTACCTGGCCGGATTGGGCGAGTTCGCCATTCGAAACGGCCTGAATTTACAAGGCAAAATTCATTTTCCTTTCGGACAGGCGGAAAAGACGGTTCCTGTAGGCGACTTGAAAGACGAAGCGTATGTGGCTGTCGGCGGCGGTAAAGATTCTTGTGTGACGATTGAATTGTTGAAATCTTTTCATCCTGTTTTATTTTCGGTCGGAACGGCTGATCCGATTGAAAAATGTGTTCACGTATCCGGTTTGCCGTTTGTTCAAATAAAGCGAACGTTATCGCCGGTTTTATTGGAATTAAATAAAACAGGCACCGTTTACAACGGGCATGTGCCGATTTCGGGCATGATAGCGTTTTTAAGTCTGTGTTTGGCGCTTTTGAACCGAAAACGATTTGTTGTTTTAAGCAATGAACGGTCGGCAAATGCCGGCAATATGAGTCAAGGTGATTTAACCATTAATCATCAATGGAGTAAATCATTTGAATTTGAACAGGCTTTTTATCAAATGACACAAACGATTGCGCCGGATTTTCGTTATTTTTCTTTGTTAAGGCCTTTGTCCGAGTTGCATATAGCCAAGCTGTTTGCGCAAAAATGCATGACTTACCATTCTGTTTTTACCAGTTGCAACAAAGCCTTTAAGTTGGATTTAAAAAAACGACTGACGCATTGGTGCGGGGATTGCGACAAATGCCGGTTTGTCTTTTTGATTTTGGCACCTTTTATGGACAAAGAAAAATGGACATTTCTTTTCGGTTCTAATCCATTGAATGAGGCAGCACAAGAAGAAGGCTATCGTGAATTACTGGGGCTTTCGGGGCATAAACCGTTTGAATGTGTCGGCGAAGTTTCCGAATGCCGCCGGGCATGGGCTCTGTTGCGTCGGCATCCGGCATGGGAACAGGATGTTTTAATTCAAAAAATTGCACTTGAACAGGAAGAGGGTGATTTATTTCAACCGTCTAGTGTTCATTTGATTCCAAAGGAGTTTCAAGATGCTTTTAACCGATTTACGGCATAAAAAAACAGCCGTTTGGGGAATGGGCAAAGAAGGACAGGCTATGGCTGACTTCTTGCAAAAACAACAGATTGATTTTTTGACAATTACGCCGGCAAACGAGCAAGATGTCTTATCGTGTGAAGTTGTTTTCAAAAGCCCCGGCATATCGCTTTATCATCCGTTGGTTGCGGCGGCTAAAGAAAAAGGGATTATGATAACTTCCGGAACTAATTTTTACATGGAAAATAAGCCGGCTGGCCTGAAAACAATTGCCGTAACGGGAACAAAAGGCAAAAGCACGACATCCAGTTTAATGGCACATGTATTGACAAAAATGGGATATCGGGTCGGGTTTGGCGGCAATATCGGTGTTCCGTTAATCGGATTATGGAACCAACCGATGGATTTTTTGGTGGCAGAGCTGTCCAGTTATCAATGTTCCGATTTATCAACCGGATTTGATATCAGCATTGTGACTAATTTGTATCCGGAACACGTGGATTGGCATCAAACGCATGAACGATATTATCGGGATAAACTGCATCTTTTGGCCGTACGCGAGCCGGGACAAAAAGCTGTTTTAAATGCCAAAAACGAAAAATTGATGCACTTGACGGACGGTTTCAAAGATGTGGTATATTTTAACCAAACTGTTTTTGAAATCAAAAGTCCGTTATTGGGGCAGCATAATCTGGAAAACATAGATGCCGTTCGGGTGGCTTTGGAAACATTGGGTTTGCCGACGCACGATTTGGAAAAGAATTTGGCAGATTTTAAACCTTTGGCCCATCGATTGGAAGTGTTCGACGTCGAGGGTGTAACCTACGTAGATGACAGTATTTCGACAACCCCGGAAACGGCTGTGGCGGCTTTAAAAGTATTTGAAGGCAAACGGCGTTTTTTGCTGGTTGGCGGATACGACCGGCAACAGGATTACGACTGTTTACTTGATTATATTGCGGGGAAAGACATTACATTGGTTTGTTTGCCGGATACGGGCAAAGCGCTTCATGAAAAAGTACCCGGCAGTTTTATGGCTCCAAATATGAAAGAGGCGGTTGCTTGGGTAAAAAAACAAATTCATTTCGGTGATGTTGTGATTTTGTCGCCCGGAGCACCCAGCTACAATTGTTATTCCAATTTTGAAGAAAGAGGCATGGACTTTAAAAAATGTGTTTTAGGAAAATAAGATAAAGGGTATTTTTTTGAAGAGACCATAAGGCCTCTTTTTTTTTTATATATTTTTACTTGACAAATGTTGGGGGGGG
>CALGXF010000073.1 GCA_937935995.1 uncultured Alphaproteobacteria bacterium | reverse complement strand
GGGGGGGGTATGGTATGCTCTTATTGAACAAGGAAAAGGAGCTACCATGAAAAAAAAGATGTTATTGAAACAGATGCCTCAAACGGGGCGCAGTTTGATTGAAATGTTGGGCGTTTTGGCGCTCATAGCTATTTTAACGATTGGCAGTATTTCTGTTATTCTTTACGGAATGAATAAATATCGGGCGAATGTCATTATCGAGGATGTGTCCTTAATGGCAGCCGCCATTATTACGAATGAAGATTATGCGCGGGCGGCAGAGAATGAAAAAATAACGGTTGCAGAATTGCCGGAGATGACTCGGACGCGTTCGGGACATCCGATTTCGGCGAGACGGGCTGATGCGGATTCTTTTGGTGTGATTGTCGAGGAAGTTTCCGTTCGCGTATGCCGATTGGTGGTAATGGGTCCGAATCCTTCTCGTTTTTATCCGGAGGTGAATGGCGTTTTGTCAGAGGAAGGTGATACGTCTGTTTGTAATAAACCGGACAATCGAATTGTTTTTTATTATCTGATATCCGAAGACGTTGAATTATGTGGAAAGAAGCTGTGTCCAATAGGCTTTGAATGTGAAGAAGAGACACAGGCGTGTGTTTGTCCTTCCGGGCGTCATGAAGAAGATGGGCAGTGTGTCTGTGATGCGGGTTTGGAAGAATGTAACGGAAGATGTGTCGAAGCCTGTACGGGGGCTTACATGACAGGCTTTCGGGATGAGAACAGTTGTTTATGTGAATGTGACAGTAACTTGGGTTTTGAAGCATTAGCCCAAGATGGTTCTTGTACGTGTCCTGCCGGTTATACTTTATTGGACGGCCAGTGTCAAAAGTTCGGCTGTACCGGAGGTACTCAAGGCAAGCAAAATTGGACGTGTCAAATCGATGGTCAGCGATGCGGATACAATTGTTTTGAAAATGGAACAAATTGCGAATACGGTTATTGTTCAGCCACGTTGTGTCCTTCGAAACAATTAAAATATGTTGTTGCGCCGGATTTATACGGATGTTATCTTTCGGATTTGTCAACAACTTGTGTCCACTTATCGACGACTTTTCGTTGTTTTTTGGATGAAACCCCTTGCGGAAACGGGTGTGATGCGAGTGCCTCGTGCTATTACGGCGAATGTGAAGATAAATGCCAGACAGTCGGACTGGATTATGCCTGTACGGGTTCTATTGCCTATGGTTGTGGGTGTCGTGTGCAAGACGACGTGATATGTGTGAAAGACGGGACAACCTTCACATGTCTTAATAAAGATAATGAAGTTTGCGCTACCATCTGTAAAACGCGAGACGGGCAAAACTGCGCGTATAATGCGTGTCCGACGGGTTGTCCGGAAGGGCAAATTGAACAAACAAACGAAGACGGAACAACGACATGTGTTGATTTTTGTCCGGCCGGAA
>CALGXF010000072.1 GCA_937935995.1 uncultured Alphaproteobacteria bacterium | reverse complement strand
CCCCCCCCAGAGTCAAGAAAAATATGCGTCTTCACGGTCGGACTTGACTCATCCGATAAAATTGCCTAAACTGACAAAAGCTTAAGAAAAAGGAGAGAGAAAATGGCAACTCAAAAAACAACATCCAAAAAGAAACCTGTTAAAAAAACAGCTTCAAATACGGCAGCGGCTCGGGCAGAGGCTCCGAAAACTTCTGCACCGGTTCAACCGGCCGAAACGGCAAAACCCGTTAAAACATATAAAGGGCTTTGTCTCTTTTTAATCGTCTTTTTATATTTGGAATTCTTTGCTTTATTGTTTATTCAATTGAAATACAATGTATCTCTTGAACCGAAACGGTCTCATTACGGATACACCATTCAACGGCAAAACTTGCCGGCTTATCAGAAAAAGCACCCGGCTTATCGGGCCGATAGAAAAGCAGACCGGATTCGGGCGCAAAAACAGCATCATGCAAAACGAATGAAACGGCCTGAAGCACGAGCGCAAGCACGTCGGCCGGCACCACCGAAACACGCACAAGCCAGACCGGTGCCGCCCAGACATCATCAAGGCGTTAAACCGATGCCGGCTCAGGGGAAAGCAGCTGTAAAGAAAGCACCGCCGAAACCGGCCGTTAAATGTCCGGAACCGGTTGCGCGTAAAGCTCAATACGTCGAAGCTCAATATGCACCTTATGCTGCGGGCGGAAAGGCTAAAATTCAGGGCAAAGCTTGCTTTACGTTAAAAGACGGCAGCGAAAAATGTTTAGCCGGATTGGATATTTACATCAACCCCGTTACGGATTATTCCAACGAATGGTATGAACGCGGTTGGGTGGGAACAGAATATCTGGAAGTCGCCGACAAACGCGTTATTCCGTTTAATAAATCCGTTAAAACGGCTCAAGACGGCAGCTTTACTTTTGACGGATTGGCACCGGGATCTTACTACGTCGTTACGCAGTTATGTTTGCCGACGGGAAAAGACGCCAAAACATGCGAATATCGTCGATATGGCACAAAAGTGACTATGAAAAATTTGGTTAAACCCACATTGAAACAACTTTTTCCCAAAGTGCCGTAATCGCTAATCGATTGAATGAAAAAGAGGCTGTTCAGCCTCTTTTTTATATTTTTGAATAAGTTATCCGATAAAATGCGACTCGGCACAAAAAAGGCTTTACACCCTTTTGCCCACGTGCTACACTTTAAAAAAGTTTAAGCGTTAAAAAGAAAACCATCATGTATATTTTTACGGATGCTTCAACCAATCAAACAGACGGAACCAGCGGCGTTGGTTTTGTCGTTAAAAATGACGCTTACAAACGCATTTATTCCGGGTCTCAGGCGTTGATGTGCGCCAACAACAATTCCGCCGAATTATGGGCGATTGCGTATTGTTGCCAGCTGTTATCGGAAGCTGGCTTTTTTAAATCCAAACAAGATGTTCATTTTTTCGTTGATTCAAAAACGGCTTTGAAATCATTGCAAAACAGCAACCCGGCGGACGATTTAAGTTTAGAAGCGCTTCGGCATATTGAAACATATCTTTTTCACAGAGGTGCCGACAATCACATCGATCGCATTTCATTTTACCAAACCTGCGGGCATTACCGGTGTGCGGTTCCGTTCATTGCCAAAGGAAATCATGAAGCGGATCGGTTGGCGGCTAAAGCACGCAAAGAATTAGAATCGTTTTTAACGCATAAAAAAGGGGTTATCATGTCTTTTGACATGAAAGAAAGACACCACAAAGGCGAACCGTATTATGTTTTGGAAAACCCGTCGGTGCGCCCGCAAACGCCGACAAAAATTTGTTCATTTCATTCGGTTCAGGATGTTTTTACGCAAATCGCGCAACAACCGACTTTACAAAACTGTTCTTAATTTTTGTATTCGGCTTTCGGCCAGCGGTGATGAATCCACAACCATTGTTCGGGCTGTTCCGTTATCCACGTTTCCAACAAAAGATTAATGTGTGCCATTATCGCATAAACATCGGCATTTCTATCCCCTGTGTCGGGCATATCTAACGCCGGCAAGACTTCCACCCGATAATGTGCGCCGTTGAGCCGAATGACGCGCGCCGGATAAATCGGAACATTCATTTTCAAGGCCATTGACGCAATTGCCGGTGCCGTTTTAGCCGGATATCCGAAAAACGGGACATCAATTCCTTCTTTTAATTTTTGATCGCACAGCATGCCGACGTGTTCTCCTTTGCGAATCAACTGAACCATCATTTTGGCGCCTTCAGTTCCTTTTGGAATCAATTGAACACCCGGCAATCGACGCTTTTGATACAAAACCTTTTCCGTCCACGGATTATTTGCCGCCCGATAAACCAAATGTAACGGCATGCCTTCTTTATGCGTAATCAGCCCGCATAATTCCCAATTGCCCAAATGCGCCGAACAAAAAAAGCCGCCTTTGCCGTCATCTCTGGCCGCACGGATGTTTTCCATGCCGACAATTTGAGTCCGTTCATACATCTTTTCCATATGCGGCAATTCGCCCATCATCCGGCCGAAATGACGCCACATCCCTTTGATGATTTGACGCCGTTCTTTGTCCGTTTTTTTCGGGAAACACTTGCGTAAATTATGCATTGCCGTTTTATTTTTTCTCGGCATCAACCAAGATAAAACACTTCCCAAACCGGCGCCTGTTGCCGACGCAACATCAACCGGCATCAATTTAAACAGCCCCCAAAACAAAAGAACGACAAAAGCCGTTAACGGGTCTGTGACAAACCGTTGCAAAAAGGTTCGATGATGTCCTGCTTTGACGCTTTTGCTCATTGTATTCCTTTCTTCAAAAAAGCATCCCACATCGGTTCATTTTCAAAAACAAACGGTGCCGAAACAACCGTGATTTTTTCCAAAGCCGCCGGCCATAGTTTAACCGCATCTTTACCGGTTGTCAAAATCGGACCGTCATATGCCAAAATGGACTTTAAATCCGACGCTTGATACGCATGATGATCATCAAAGACATAAGTTGCTTCCAAAGTAACGCCATATGTCCGCAACATATTAAAAAACTTTTCGGGACGGCCGATTCCGGCAAAAGCAATCGCGCGCGAAACAGGATGTTGCATCAACTGAACCGGCTTTAAAACACCGGACAACACCGGCATTTGCGGTACCATCGATTGAATTTGTTCCGTTAACCCGGTTTGATCCGCGCCGACCATCACCACGGCATCCGCCCGCTTTAACCCTTGCGCCAGCGGTTCCCGCAAAGGCCCAGCCGGCAAACAAGCTCCGTTCCCGATTCCTTTGGCACCGTCAAAAACCAATAAAGACATGGTTTTAATCACGCTCGGATTTTGGAATCCGTCATCCATGATAATCACATCAGCGCCCATTTTTTCGGCCGTAGCGACACCACGCCCTCGATTACGATCAACCACAGTCGGCGCTTGTTCAGCCAACAACAACGCTTCATCACTGACATCTCGAGCCGTGTGATGTGCCATATCAACAACAATATTTTGCAACCGGCTTTTATATCCGTGATTTAAAAAGACGACCCGATATCCATGTCGTTGAAACCATTCGGCCAACGCTAAACAGACCGGCGTTTTACCGGTACCGCCGACGGCTATGTTTCCGACGCAAATAACGGGAACAACCGGTTGATACGGAAGGCTGCGTTCAAACCGACGCCGCACCGAATAAGCATAAAGCGCGCCGAGCGGTTTGAATATCCGTTCCCAAACAGTTCCTTTCTTATCCCAAAAAGCCGGTTTTTTCATTTTATATCCAAGGCCGCAATTGATTATAAACCCGTTCCAGCACCGCTGTTTCGCTGTTCGCCAAACATTGCCCCATGAGCGTGATTTCCTGACGCTTCGGATGATGTTGCATTAATTCTTTGATTGTTTGTTCCAAATCAGCCGCATCTTTGACTTCAATCAACGCTTTTTGCGCTTTGGCTTTGGCAACGATTTCCCGGAAATTAAAAGCATACGGTCCCACAATCGTACAAGCCCCCGCGCGCATCGGTTCCAACATATTTTGACCGCCGAACGGAATTAAAGACCCACCCACGAATACAATCGGCGCTAACCGGTAAAACAACCCCATTTCACCGATGGTATCGCCTAAATAAATATCTGCATTCACGTCTTCACCCCGAGACCGACGATGGACGGTTAAGCCTTTTTGCAACAGTTTCTTTTCAATGTCATCCGCTCGGTTCGGGTGGCGCGGCACAATTACCGTCAACAAATCCGGGTACACGGTTTGAAGCAACCGATGCACATCACCGGCTTGTTCTTCTTCATTATCATGTGTACTGCCAGCCACCCAAACAGGCCGCTGACCGATGGCATTGCGCATAGCAACCAACTCATCTTCATCAATCGGCATAGGTGTTGCGGAAAATTTCAAATTACCCACACATCCTGTATTCGGCGCGCCCAAAACACCTAACCGTCTGGCATCTTCTTGCGTCTGTCCCAAACACAGCGCAAATAAATGCAACAACGGTTTGATAAACCATTTCACCCGTTGCCACCGCCGAAAAGACCGATCCGATACACGACCGTTCAACAAAATTAACGGCACTTTTTGCGCATGTGCTTCAATCAACATATTCGGCCAAAAATCCGATTCAATAAACAGCCCGACATCCGGATGAAAATGGCGGATAAAGCGTTTTACATAGGTCGGATAATCCACCGGCACATACTGGTGAAAAGCCCCTTTCGGCAGCCTTTTTTCCATCAATTCCGCACTGGTCACCGTTCCGGTCGTCACCATGACCGTCACGTCTTTTTCCTGCACCAATCGATTCACAAGCGGCATAGCGGATAAACTTTCCCCAACACTCGCGCCGTGTATCCAAATTAACTTGCCTTGCGGCCGAACCGTCGTTGCAAATCCCAACCGTTCTTTAAAGCGGCGTTTGTCCTCTTTGCCTTTTTTCTTGCGTTTTGTCAGCAAAATCTGAACAAACGGATAGGTCAGGTAGGAGACACCCCGATAAATTTTTAAAATCATATGAATTATACCTTTCTTTTTATGTCGATATCATACATAATTTAAAGCAGAAACGCAACAAACTTCGAAAGGATAAAAAGATGCTTTTTGTTTTTGCCGCCGATAAGCTCGTTGCCGCCACATACGCGGATTTGTTAAAGGCATTCAATCCGGTTGTTGTCTCGCAAAAAGAAGAACTGATAAACCGGCTGTCAGAGGCAAAGGTCGTCGTCATTGACGAAGACGGAACATTGGCGCATGACATTCAAAAATTAATGCCGAGCGTATTAATTGTCATGATAACCCGAACACCGAATGACTTTGAACATACTGATTACACCGTTTTAAAAAAACCGGTTTCCATTCATGTTCTGCGGTCTAAAATTTTATTCTTGAAAACGGTTGCGGAAAAAGGTCTGACTCTTTCTTTTGAAACGCCGAGTTATCAATTTGACGGACCGGCTCGAACGCTTTTGTCCAAAACCAACCGAGCGGAAATCCGATTGACAGAAAAAGAAGCCGAAATCATTCAATATTTATATGAAAATAAAGACCGGATTGTTCCGAAAGACGAATTATTGGAAAAAATCTTCGGCTATCGCGCCGGCGTCGAAACACATACGGTCGAAACGCATATTTATAAATTGCGCCAAAAAGTAGGCGATGAAGATGAAAACCTCATCGCCACATTAGACGGCGGATATCAATTCAAATCTTAATCGCACGGAACGGAATACTGCCACCCGTCTTCTGTTGTCGATGAATTACACCCGGATTCTTCGTAAACCCATTTGGATAATTGGCCATCCGGCATATAATCACAGCACTTAACAGCCGTGTCTTTAACACATCCGAAATCACTCAGGTATTCATTGTAATAATTCTTCCGTTTCCACGTATACCCAGACTGGCAATAATTTTGACCGCCACACGCATAAACAAAGTCATCAACATCCCAATATTTCGCATATCGTTCAGTTTCAACAACAAAGTCGTAACCGCAGGCTGTACAAGCCGCTTCTTTATCACTCGTACACGCAAATTCATCGTTCGGGTCTGTTATGCTGCTAAAGCAATAAATGTTACTTAAACTGCCGCAAGACAGACATTCGTCAACCGCTTCACCGCATTTATGTCCGGCATCGCAGCACCATTGTTCGGAAGCGGTGGAACCGAAGCATGTATGTTGCCCAAGCTCGCACCCGCCGGCCGGCGGCAGTTCACACGAACATGTAAAGCCTAAAACACATCCGTTATCATCGGTTGTACATGAAGTCACACATTCCATTTCTTCGCCACAGCCTCCGTTTGTACAGATGCATTTCGACGAATTAAACGCTTCGCCACAGCTTAAGCACATACAATTCGGGTCACAATTTCCTGTCTCATCACAGCAATCATCCGGCGTACAGTCGGCGGAACAAGTGCCTTCCTGACAACAGCCGCCATCGCCGCATTCTGCGCCCGTTAAACAAGGTTTCGGAACACATCGACCGTCGGAACATGTTTGAGTGGCAGAACAATCACTGTCTTGCTGACACAAAGGATCATCACACGTCCCGTTCTCACAAATCAAAGTTGACGGGCAATTATCGTCTGTTTCACACGCTATCGGATCTTCACATTGTCCCGCGATACATGTTAATCCGCCGGAACAATCGGCCTCTTCCTCACATGGAATCGGGTCATCACATTGTCCGTGTATGCATGCTAAACCGTCCGGGCAATCCGATGAAGATGAACAAGGAATTTGATCGCGGCACACATTCAAAAGGCATGAAAACAACGGCGGACAATCGTCATCATCCGTACAGGGTTGCGGATTTTTACATTCGCCGTCCGTACAAACCAAATCTCCCGGACAGTCCGATGTTGATGTACATGTATCCGGTTTTTCGCATTCGTCATTCACACAGACTTGGTCGCCCGGACAATCTCCGTCTGTTGTACAAGGCGTATCCGGATTAGGATCTTGACAAAACCCGTTGATACACACCAAATCTCCGGTGCAATCTTTGGATAAGTCACACGGTTGCGGATCGGGATCCGGATCCGGGTCAGGATTCGGATTGGAACCGCTACCCGAACCACTCCCCGAGCCACTGCCGGAACCGCTCCCGTTGCCTGACCCGGAAGAATGCCCCGTCCCGTCACAAATTATCCCATCACTGCCGAAACAAAAACGAAGGGCTAATCCGTCCGTATTGCCGCAAATGTCGCTATCCCCTTGATAGACTGTGTTCCCGACGACAATTTGATCGATATCCGTCGGATTCATTTTTAAAATGAGTTCACACACACGATATGTCACACCCGTTGCTTCAACATAATACGATGAACCACTGTCTTTCTTCGTGGTCATCGGGTAATACGTCCCTTGCCGACCGTTGTTGACCAACCCCGGAAAACGGAATTCATGACCGGCCGGTTTATTCGCATAATTTTCATCCACCATCGGGACGTTCGTTCCACGCAACATCACATCGTAAATCGTCTCATTCGCCCGATGTTTGTTCATCGCATACGTAAATCCCACCAAAGCCGTAATTGATAACACCCCGATAATCGCCAAAACCGTCAGCATCTCCAAAAGTGTTCGACCGTGTTGTTTTGTTATATGCTTCATGAATCGCTCCCTTATTTTTTCCGTTAGTTTACCGGATATGTCAGATTTAAACTTCCGGCTTTGATGTGAATTTTACCGTCCTTTTTAATTTTCTTTCACAGAATACCCCCCCCCCCCCAGCAATTGTCAAGAGAAAAATAAAACGGGCTTTGAAAGCCCGTTTTTAATCGAAATGAATAATTTTATTTCTGAAACACGAACAAAGACATATCCACGGGGATATTTTCTTCAACTTCATACAAACCGACCGTTGATTTAATCCCTTTCATATCCACTAATTCCCATTGTTTTAATTCCAGCGGATCTTGAGTCACTATCAACGTTAATTGCCCCAGTTCCGGTTCGTTTGCTTTAATCGCCGTGACATGATATTCATCCAATTCTTCTTGAACGTTCGTGACCAAAAATTCCGGGTCATCAAAGGAAAAATCAGGTTTTAACAAAATAGCCGCCGGCGTTTGGTTAATTTCCAAATAAGAGACTTGGTCAAACGATTTGTCGTGATAAATCAAATATTGGCCATCTGCGATAAATTCCAACGACGTCGGTTCGTCATAAACCAATCGCATGCGGTTCGGCCGAGACAAATAAAACACCCCATGTTTCATAAAATCTCCGTCTTTGGACGAAAATTCCGAAAACCGGCTTTTCAGCGTCGTAATGTTATCCAACAATATTTCGACTTGCTTTAAAATCCGGCGATTTTGCGGCGTATCCACTTCCGGCGCGACCGTTGCAAAAGCCGGCAGAGACAACATGAAAGCAACCATAAACCAGACAATTTTTTTCATCTTTGTTTTTCCCATTCTTGTTTTAAAAGCGCATACGTTCGAATATCCCGATAGGAATTAAAGTGCGGCGAATAATGTTCGTCCCGAGTGACGCCTTCCGACGTATATCCCAATCGCTTTGCCACATTTTCCGATGCCGCATTTTGAGTATCCATTTTAATTTGCACCCGATGGAAACCTTTGTTAAACGCCCATTTTTGAACCGCTTGAACCGCTTCGGTGACATAGCCTTTTTTCACAAACGGCGAAAACAAAAAGTATCCGACTTCTGCGTGCGCATCCGTCCAACTGATATCAAAAAAACCAAGCGTTCCGACAACTTCTTCCTTTTCTTTGGACACTAACGCATAATTTGCCGTTTCATGGTTTTCCCATTTTTGACGCGCATCAACCAAAAACGTATATTCATCTTCGGGAGCCTTTACCAACCACATTTTCGGCAACCAAACTTTCAAGTGGTCAAAATCGTTTTTAATTTTTTGAAATAACATCGTTGCATAATCAAACGTCACTTCATGGCGACGTAAATACAACCGTTCTGTTTCCAATTCTTCAAACGGGATTTTTTCCATTATTTATCCTTTCGGGTTTTAATCCAAAAACGAAGCTCCAAATTATTTTGGTTCACCGGATGATACGGCGCATTCGGAAAATCAGTGCAATCTTCAATCAAAGTCGGTGTATCCGGACGACCGCCGCGTTCTTTCATAACGGCAATAATCGTTCGATAAGACGCTTCGTTTCGGGCATCACACGTCACCAAAGCTTCATCCAATTTTACTTCCGTCCGGGCATAATCCAAAGCTTGACGTAAAATTTCTTTTCCATATCCTTTTCCGCGCTCCGACGGCCGGATTTCGTATCCGATATTTCCCGCATATCGAATCAACGCATCCGTCAGCCGATAACGGACATTGGTTGCGCCCAAGAAAGTCGTGTCATTAACCAACCATAAATGCGAAGCCGGAACGTAACCGGGCTTTAATCCGATGCCTTTCATTTTGTTCAAAATCGGTTGGCGATACGCCGTTTCAAAATCCGCAAAAAAAGTTTCTTTTTCCAACGCCAACAAAGAAGATCTGTCAAAAAAAGGATCTTGTGCAGACAAAAACTCTTCCCGTGCTTGCCAAAAGCTTTCTTTATAAGCTTCATCCGGAATAATCAATCGACATGTCATTTATCTTCTCCGATTAAAATTTCACGCCGGCCGGTCGGAGACGCTTTGGATACAATGCCTTCCCGTTCCATCCGGTCAATTAAATCCGCCGCCCGGTTATATCCGATGCGCAATTGCCGCTGAACATAACTGATAGACGGCTTTTTATCCCGCACCACAACGGCAACCGCTTGTTCATACAAGTCGCCTTCGCCGCCCATGGCAGACCGGTCAAAAACAGCCCCTTCATCCACACCGTCATCTTCTTCCTGAGTCACCGCTTCCACATATTGCGCTTCGCCTTGTTCTTTCAAGAATGTCACCAGCCGTTCAATTTCATCATCGCTGACAAACGGACCGTGAATCCGAACCGGCCGCTGACCTGCTGCCATGTACAACATATCCCCGCGACCCAGTAATTGTTCCGCGCCTTGTTCGCCCAAAATCGTCCGGCTGTCAATTTTCGATGTGACTTGGAAAGAAATCCGTGTCGGGAAGTTCGCTTTAATCGTTCCGGTAATCACATCCACAGACGGCCGTTGTGTCGCCATAATCAAGTGAATACCCGCCGCCCGCGCCATTTGAGCCAATCGTTGAATCGCCGCTTCCACGTCTTTGCCGGCCACCAGCATCAAATCTGCCATTTCATCGACAATCACAACAATGTACGGTAACGGCGTCAAATCCATTTCCTGTGTTTCAATAATCGGTTTGCCCGTTTCCGGATCAAACCCTGTTTGGACTTTGCGCGTTAACGTTTTACCCGAAGCCGCCGCTTCTTTTAACTTGTGATTAAACCCGTCAATGTTGCGTACCCCCAAAGACGACATTGCCCGATATCGATCTTCCATTTCCCGCACAGCCCATTTCAATGCAACCACCGCTTTTCCGGGTTCCGTCACCACCGGCGTCAATAAATGCGGAATACCGTTGTAAACCGACAATTCCAACATTTTCGGATCCACCATGATGAGCCGACATTCGGCCGGGCTGAACCGATACAATAAAGATAAAATCATGGTGTTGATACCCACCGATTTACCCGAACCGGTTGTCCCGGCCACCAACAAGTGCGGCATTTTTGCCAAATCGGCATAAAACGGTTTGCCACCAATATTTTTACCCAAGATAAGCGGCAAAGCACCGGTATGGTTTTGGAAAGAATCTTGTTCCACCAAATCTCGAATAAAAACAGTCGCCCGATTTTTATTCGGCATTTCAATCCCGATGACCGAAGATCCCGGCACAACGGCCATCCGCACGGAAATCACACTCATCGCCCGCGCAATGTCTTCCGCCAACCCGATGACGCGCGACGTCTTGACACCCGCCGCCGGTTCAAACTCGTACAAAGTCACCACAGGCCCGGGGCTGACACGCACCACTTCACCTTTGACCCCGAATTGAGCCAAAATCGCCTCCAAATGCCTGGATGTATTTTCCATCGCTTCTTTGGACAGCGTTTCTTTGCTTTGTTCTTTGGGCTTATCCAGCAACGCTGCCGTCGGCAAAACAAACCCGTCCGTTTCTTTTTTGCGAGGCGGTGGGACAGCTACCGTTTTTTTGGCAGCCGGTGCTTTTTTGCGAACCGGTGCCGGCGTCTCTTCTTCCCGAACGACAGCCGACCGTTTCATAGCTGGCAAAGCCGGCCATTTTTGATGAACCCAACCGCCAACACGCCCTAATTTAACAAAAAACGACAATCCGATCAGCCCGATCATACCGCCGGCAAAAAGAACCCAGCCGATACCCAACACCCATTTGGGAATAACCGGTAAAACGCGATACAAATAAATACCCAACACGCCGGCTTTTTCAAGCGGTGCCAACAGCACAGCCAACAAAGCCGTTAAAATCACGCCTAGTCCAATCCGAAGCCAAGAACGGCCGCCTTCATTCGACCCCAATAAACGAGCGCCTTTCAAGAAAATAAAAAATGCCAACAGATAAGAAATCGCGCCGATGGCCTGCATCAGCACATCCGCCGTATACGCACCCGCTTTGCCCATCCAGTTTAAGACTTGCGGCACGGAAGAAATCGTGTTCATTGACGCATCATAAACATGATACGAAATCAATGACAGCAATAAAAACAAACTCACGATAACATAAAGCGACGCTTTTGTTTTTAAAAAAATCCGGTTGATTTGCATTAACATTGCCCTTTTTCTTTATCTTGAATCGTTTCCATTTTTAACAAAGTTAACAACGCATCCCGGCATTCGATCCATTTTGTTTTTTCAAGCAACGCTTGTTTTTCCAAGCCGGAAAACGGCAAAATCGAAACCAAAGCCGCAATGACTTTTTGAGCGCTCATCTGCGCAAACAGCGTGGATTTAATATCCAGCTTTTGAACCGACGCATAAACATCCAACGCAAACAACAATTCCGTCATGTCAAGAGTCACATCGTTTTTAAAATCATCCCGGAATAAATCATAACTGACAGTCAGCCAGTCCATATCATCCCGAACGCTTCTTTCCAAAACATCAAACCGAGACACGCCCGTCAAATAAAGCGTCAGTGAATCATCTTCGTTTTCGATAAATCCGGAAATCCGGCCGGCACACCCTTTGGTATAAGGCGTCGCCGTCCGATCGGCCGATTGAATGACGCCGACCATTCGCCCTTGTGTCAGAGCCTTAAAAATCATCGTGATTTGTTTGGCATCGACCAGCTTTAACGAAAGCTTTGCCGTCGGCATTAAAAACAGTCCCGGCATGCACAGCATCGGAATATGTGTGGGCAATTGCCCCATATTTAAGTCAAAAAGCTTTACAGCGTTCATTTTTTACCCTTTTTTGTTATCATAAGGGCAAACCGGCGCCTTTGTCCAGAAAAAACAGGTTTTATTTATCCGCTGCCAAAGATAAAAATTTACCCATAATGGCTCCGCTTGTCCGAGCCAAAGAAAAACGTGATGCCTGAATCCGGCCTTTTTCGGCTAACTCTGCCCGTAACAACGGTTGACTGTATAACGTCAAAAAACCTTGAGCCGTTTCCGGTACATGGCGCCCCGATACGTATAAAACCGCTGATCCGCCGACCTCCGGCAAAGATGTGTTATCTGCGCTTAAAACCGGTGTCCCGCATTGCATTGCTTCCAATATCGGCAGGCCGAATCCTTCGCTTAAACTTAAATAAACAAAGCCGGTTGCTCCGCTGTATAAAGCTGGCATATCCGCGTCTGGCACAAAACCGGTTTGAATGATTTTGTGTTGATACTTTTTCAACGACGCGATGGTTTGAAAAACCTTTTCATGTTCGCTGCGTTTCGGGCCCGTTAAAACCAAACAAACATCATCTGCGCCTGTTTCTTCCAAAAAACGAACGAATGCTTTTAACACATGCGGCAAATTTTTACGTTCCGTGATTTCACACACAGACAAAAAATACGTCCGATTGGGAATGCGATATTTTTCCCGAACAGCTTTTATTTTATCTTCCGGCTGCGGTTGAAACCGTTTATCCGCGCCTAAATAAGATAAAACCATTCGGGTCGGGTCATAATCCGGTCGAAATAATCGATATTGGCTTTCCGTCCATTTGGAGTTCACAGCCACAAAATCAGATCGATTATTTTGCATCCACGTCGTATATCGTTGGGAAAACGTCGAATCCGATGCATATTGGGGTTCATAAATCGGAATCATGTCATGCACAAACAGGCCGGTAATTAAACCGGCTTCCACAGCTATCGCCGGTACCGGAAAAAACGGCGAAAAATACGCATCGTACTTTTGCATCACACGTTGATAATGTTTTCTTTGTGCTTGCAGGACAGGTGTTTCCTTCGGTGCAAAAGGCCCTGTTTCCATCATGCTTTTCAACAACGGCATTTTTACCCACGAACCGTTTTGAAGCGGAACATCCTGCGGCGCTTCGGCAACCGGTTGAATCAGGGTAACGTCAAAAAGCGGGCTTTCAACAAAAGCACGCAACAAATCCGACGCAACCCGATAAAGCCCCGTTCGTCCTTTCAGGCAAAACAGATTTCCGTCATAAAGCAATTTTAACCGATTGCGCATGCTTTTTTTCCTTTTTTCCCGTTATAAAAAAAGAAGCCCGGAAAGTCAACTAAAAAGGATTGCCAACGTATGTCATTTTTGATACAAAGAAGAACAAAAGGTGTTATGATGAAAAAAGGTCCTGCCATTTCGGTTATTATTCCGGTTTATAATGTTGCCCCCTATTTGCGGCAATGTTTAAACAGCGTTTTGTTCCAATCGTTCCAAGACATTGAAATCATTTGCATTGATGACGGGTCGACTGATCAAAGTCCGGCTCTTTTAAAAACATATGCTGAAAAGTATAAACAGATTCATGTCATTTCCCAAACCAATCAAGGTGTATCCGCCGCACGCAACGTCGGTTTGAAAAAAGCAACGGGTGCCTATGTTTACTTTTTGGATTCAGATGATTACATTGCTCAAGACGCCCTTTCAAAAGCATATGAATTGCTGAAAACACACAAATTAGACATGCTGCACGTCACGGCTCAATTGGTGGACGAACACGGAAATGAAATACCGACGACGTCTCCGTTTTTAATGCCTTTTGTGCCAAAGGATAAACAAAACAAAGTCCTAAATGCGGCGGAAACATACCCGTTTTTATTTCAAATGTCGGTCAATCCCGGATTATCGTTTTTTAAACGCAGCTTTTTATTGAAAAACAAAATCACCTTTCCCAAAGGTATTCGATTTGAAGACAACCCGTTTTTCTTTCAATCCGTTTTGTGTGCCAACCGATTGATGTTGGTTCCTGAACCGCTTTATTTTTACCGCGTTACATCTTCGTCCGTTACGGGGGCCAAAGATGCACGTCAATATGATTTAATCAAAGCCTATCAACACATCAACGCTTTTTTGATTCAAAAAAAGCTGATGCCGATGCTGCAAAAACCTTTTTTAGAGCGGCAAATGACGCGCTTGTTTGACAGTTGGCTGACCATTAACACCCGCTTTAAAAACGGGTTGGCCGAACGGTGTCATGCTTACTTTAAAAGTCTGAAATTAAGCGCCGCACAAATAGAAGCGTTACCCCTTAAATTGCAATTTTTCTATCGCTTTTGTCTTGAAAACCAACCGTTCCCCGAAGTAACGATTATCATTTGGGCCTACCATACCATGCCTTTTTTGGAAAAATGTTTAAAAAGCCTGCATGCGCAATCTTTCGTCAACTTTGAAATCATTTGTTGCGGTGTTGAAAAAAACGGCAAAGGCCGTTCTTTTATTCAAAAATGGCTGCCTTATGATAATCGCATCACATGCATGTCGGCACCTTTTGATTCGGCACGGTACAAAAACAAAGCGCTGGCGCGCGCCAAAGGTTCTTATGTCTTGTTTTTAGAAGGATTTGATTATCTCGACTGGCGGTTTTTGGAACGCATGACGGCTCAAATTAAACTCAAAAAAGCAGACCTCTGCCTTTGTCAAACGGTTGTCAAAGACGCTTCCTCTGCGCAAACCAAAATCATCCCGCCCGCATCCGATTTATCATCCCGTTTATTCCCCAAAGCCGCCGGACCGGGGTTTGCCAACGCTCTTTTTAAAACGTCTTTTTTACGCCAAAATAAAATATCTTTTAAAGCGGCCTCAACACTTGAAGACCCCGCTTTTTGGCATGACTTTTTCCAAAACAGCCCGGTTTGCACAGCCCTTTCATGGCAACTGGTTTACCATACCATTCCGCCCGTTCGCGATGTGTTGACCGAAACAACACATTATTTTGGGCAAAATGCGCTTTACTATAAACCGTTAACGGGTTTTCAAAAAATCTGGCGTGTCATCAGCTTTCTTCCGCGTTTCTTTTATCGTATTCATGCCCAAACCATGCAACACCTGCATCAAAACGTTTGCCCTATTTTGCTGATTACCGATACACACTATGCCGTTGCGTCTATGGTTACGATTGCGTCACTGAAACAAAGCAAAAAGCCGCAAACGCATTATGAAATCTTTGTTATGACCAGCGGCGTTCCCCGCGCTCTTTGCAAAGCTATCCAAGCCCTTCAATCGCCGGATGTTCGCATTCACATCAAAAAAGTTCACAACCGGTATCGAAAATATCAAACAGCCCGCAATCCGATCACATCGACGGCTTTGTTAAAATTCGATATTCCACGCGTTTTCAATACGTATGACCGGCTTCTTTATTTAGACAGCGATGTCATTGCAACGCAAGATTTAACGGATTTCATGCAGTTGCCTTTAACAGACCGGTATGCGGCCGTCGTCAAAGATATGGTTGCTCATTTTGACGGAAACTTGGAACGATTGCATTTATCGGCCTATTTTAATTCGGGTGTCATGCTTCTCAACTTGACCAAAATGCGCGCCGAGTGGATGACGGATCAATTGATTCAGCTTAAAAAAGCGGATCCGTGGCGGTATTTCATGGATCAAGACACATTTAATGTTGCTTTTCGGCATCAAGTTCGGTTTTTATCTCCGTCGTATAATTACATGTTGGAAAACCGATTATACACCTCGACGGTTTTCGCCGACTTTTACGGATTGACGGCCGCCGAAACAGCCGCCATAAAAAGACGGCCGATATTAATTCATTATTCCAGTGCACGAAAACCGTGGAAAACCGTTACAAATTATCATGATTTATGGATGCAGGCCTATGCTTTGGTAATGACGCAGCAACCCGACCTCAAAAAGACGGCTTTTCATCAAGCGCTTTGCCGGAGTTTGACAGCTGTTTCGCATACGGCGTCCGAGCAGCCGTCTGCCAAAAAAAAGCGCTCCAATTTGAAATCTCGTTCGCATGCCACGGCTTTTTCACCGACGCGTAATGAATCAAAAACGGGTCTTGTTCCCCGTCGTGAAAAGACCGGTACAACGAAGGCGGCAATGTTTCAAAAGCCCGCCCGTTCTCGTTCACATGCCAACAAAAATTCCACGCCGGCGGCAAAAAGCAAATCCGCCCTTGGCAAACCGCATTGATGACGTCTTGATCATGGTACATCGGTTCTTTTAAACGCCCTAATGTTAAAAGCGCTTTCCCGACAAAATCCATTTCCCGTAATCGCCGCGTATCCATAACTAAAACGCCCGAATTGATGTAGTCTTGTTCATTTTTTAAATGTAACGCCTGCTTTAAATACGGATAAATCGTGTTAAATCCGAAATGACACGGGTTATATACTTCTTTGATTAACTTAAAATCGCGAACAGCGCCGATTACATTTCCGGATAACGGGTAATGAAACAGTTGTGCCGCATCGCGTCGGAAAATCAAATCGCTGTCTAAATAAAGAACGCGGTCATATGCTTTAAAAATCAACGGAATAAATAATCGATAATACGCCGTTTGGGAAATGTGTGCCGATTCATAAAATAACGAGTCTCCCACACGCTCTAAAACCGCTTTCATGTTCCAAAACCGCAGCGAACAATTCGCCAAAGCGGTGACTTGAGTTAACAACCGTTTTTTATCTTGTTCCGCAATGTCTTTTTCCAAGACGACAATATCATAAAACGTATCCGGGCTTGTTTGATCCAAAACAGATTGTATCGCCACACTCAACGGCGCAACATAGGGCGCATCTACCGCAAAAACAATCGTCACGGCATTGGGTTTTAACGGTTCTACCGGTTGAATAAATTCTTTTAAAGAAAAAAGCAAGTGTACTCGATTCAAAGAATCCGTTAATTGACCGGCTTTTTGTTTCAACAAAGCCATTTTTCGGCGCATGGAAGAAAATATCCCTTTGGGCGGGTTCAAGGCAAATCCGTCCGTCTGATAAAGCGCTTCTTCATATGATTTCAACCGCACCACATCAAAATAAGGTTTATTCAAAGCCCGATACAATCGGGTCGTATCCGACTTTTGCGCCTCAATTAACTTGTTTTGAACCGTTTTGTAAAATGACCGAACAGCCGGGTGTCCCATATATCGGCGAATCCATGTCACATACTGAAACAATTCATATCGTTTCAAGGCATAAGATATGTCCGAAAAGACCGGAAGTAATCTTTTTTCAGCTGATTCAACGGCGACGCAGGCTGCCGGCAAATCGGATATTCTGTACCGGGATAAAGACTTTTTTTGTTCGGCCCGGTAATAATAATATGTTTCGGGCAGATACGTAATAGCATCCGCCAATCCATGAGCAACCAAATTGAAATAAATATCTTCCGATGTTCGGGTTGTGCTGAATTCAATATGATTTTGAATTAAAAACCGCCGTTCAAACAGTTTATTCCACGGAACCAGCGGCGTTTCCAAATAAAAATCATCTCTGTCGGCCGGCGGCAAAGACTTTAAAGAAAAAACAGGCGACAAGCGTGCCAAAAATTCGGAAGAAGACCGATGAACCAACTGATTTCGGGAAGTCAAAATGCCGCCGTCAAAGAGCGTGATTTGAGCTTTTCTTTTTCGGGCAAAATCAATGACCTGCGCCAAAAAAGACGGAACAACCACATCATCTGCATCCATGAAAAAGACATATATGCCGCGCGCTTTGGACAATCCTTTGTTTCGGGCTGCACCGGCGCCTTGATGAGGTTGTGTTATGACACGAATGCGTTTATCTTTTTGGGCAAAAGCCTTTAAAAGAACCGCACTTTTATCTGTCGACGCGTCATTCACACAAATGATTTCAAACGCCGTTTCCGTTTGATTCAAAAGAGAATCCAAAGCCGCCGACACTGTTTTTTGTGCGTTATAAACCGGCACAATCACAGAAACCAGAGGCTTTGCCATTTCGGATTAACCGCTCGTGTACGGGTTATAACAAGCCGATTGATCATACGCGCCCGGTGTATAACATTTGCCATCTACGTCACAATACCGATATCCGGCATTTTGACACGCATTTTCCACCGAAGTATTGACGCAAATGCGTTCTGCTTTTGCATCCGAACCGCGCCAAAACGTAAACAATCCCAAAATCAGGAAGAAAAAATACCGTTTTACATATTGAGCCATTTTTAATCTCCTTCTTTTAAGAAACCACGTCGATACAAGTGCCTTTGCAATCGCACAAGCCGGATGTACAAGAGTCACCGTCTGAACATGCCTTTAACCCCGGATCGGGATCCGTTCCCGAACCACCGGTCGCTGAAGACCCTAAATCCCAAGCATAAACAAATGTGACAGCCGGCGAATCGGTATCGCAAATTTCCGTATTCCCCGCATAAGACGTTCCGTTAACTTTAATTTCCAACGGTGTCGTCGGGTCTAATTTTAACATATTTTCACATACGCTGGAACTGACAGCATCTCCAGACACCGTAATTTCAAACGTATCCGCAGACACAACCTTTTGAGAGACAGTATAACTGCTCGGCGGAATAAACTCATCCAAAGTAATGGTTTCGTTCGGCGTGAATTGTTCAAACCGATCCGAAATAACCAAAGCACGCAAACCGGTATCCGATAAAATCGTATTTGCCCGATGCTTGTTCATCGCCATGCGATAACCGGCTAAACCGCCGATGGATAAAACACCGATAATCGCCAAAACGCCCAGCATTTCTATCATGCTTCGGCCATTTTGTTTCGTTTGATGATAGTTCAATTTTAATCTCCTCTGGTTTTTTTATTTTACTTTAACCGATAAAATAGTCGTTGGCTTATCCGTTTAATTGGAATTTTAAGGCTTTTTGCCTCTTGCATTCCAACTCTACCCCCCCCCCCCTCGCTGTCAAGCTTTTTTCTGAATATTTTTTAAAAAAGTCATTTTTCATAAAAAAAGGAGGCCGAAACCTCCCTTTTTTCCGTATCCGGTTTATCCCGTCAGCATCGAGGACCGCAACCGCCCGTCCCTTGTCCGATGCTCGGTTCGGATCCGTCCGGACAACAAATGTTTTCTGTCACGGCCGCGCTCCAATCACAAGAACCGTCTTCATTGAATTTGTTCGTAAAAGACCCGGAATAAACAAACGACCCTTTCGGACAACAATATTGTTGGTCTTCGCTCCAACCGGTTTTGCGGTAAACCGTGCCGTCACAACATCCGATATCCCCGTAACAGTCGCCCGGCATGTAACTTCCCGCTTCGCCGCCCCAAGCCAATCCCGTGCAATAAGGCGTCGTCCCATCCGAACAACATCCGGTTCGGTTATTCACAACGGCAAAGGTACAACTCATATCCGTTTGACATCCGCCGACAATACATTTGCCGGTAATATGGTCATACCGTTCACAATAGGGTCGGCAAGTCGTCGATGAACATTGATAATTGACGCATTTACCGTCTTTATCAAACACCACACAATAAGGCGTCTCACCATCCGCACAGCAACTGACGAAATCACCTAAACTGTTGTGTTTCAAGTTCGAACTGCCCGGCTGGCAACATTGGTCATGCGTCGTTCCCGGAACACAACAATTGGAAATGGTTGTATCTGTTTCATCTCGCGTCACCTTGTAATATTGGACAGCATCATCCCAACCGTTTTGAACTTGACGTTTATAGAAAACTTCCATATCGGCCGGACAACATCCGCCCCACCGGTTTTGGAATTTTTGCTGTTCGGCATTGTTAAACACGCCTTCTCCCGGATAACAGCAATAAGAATGAACTTCGCCGTATCCGCCCGGTTTCGCTTCGAATGCGACACGACCGTCCGTGCAACAACCATAGCTTTGGTATTGAGAATCGGAATCGGCGGCTGTTTGACCTTCCTCGCAACAGAAACGGCTGTATGTGGTTTCGTGCGTCCAAGTTGCTTGCGGCGTCGGATCTTCGCAACAACCGTATGTCCCGCCTTTATCTTTCCATACCCCGCCGTTACAACATTTGGCGTATCCGTCAAGAATCGCTCCGGACGGATTATAGAAGACATCTTTCATCACATACCCGTCATCCGTCCATTCTTCCGATTGCGTGTAATACGTACAACATGTTTGTCCGACTTTATCTTGACCGCTTTGGAAAACATCAACGACTTTGCCTTTCGTAATGTAATACCCACCGTTCATCGGATCTGCTTCATCGCTGTCCCAGCAACATGTTTCTGCACCCTGATAATCCGTAAAGACCGTTCCCTGGCAACAACTGTAGTATATTTGAGTACCGTCGGTATACATCGTATACGCTTCTCCCTGACAACATTGGTAAGTCACTTCACCCGTTGACGTATCTTCAAAAGCCTTAACGATATTTTTGTCACCGCCGCAGCACTTGACACCGTCGCTGGCCTGATAAGCTGATTCCCCTTGCGGGCAACAAGCATAAGCATTTCGGCCTTCCGCATTGTCGGTTTCGTTCAATGAATGACCTT
Source organism: uncultured Alphaproteobacteria bacterium (assembly GCA_937935995.1). Taxonomy (GTDB): domain Bacteria; phylum Pseudomonadota; class Alphaproteobacteria; order CAAHEQ01; family UBA3637; genus CALXXA01. The sequence goes on along the minus strand of CALGXF010000072.1, from coordinate 1,693 downwards.
TAATCAAGCTCGGATGATTGGGTTGCGGACAACACTGAATCGAACCGCCGTCATAATAAGGCCGCTGTCCGGCTGCACAACAGTAATCTTCTTCTATCCATCCGCTGACTTGGACTTCATCAGAATCACAACACCCGATTGTTCCGTCAAGCCTTAAATAAACGGATTGTTCCGGTTCACAACAAACCCGATACCACGGATAGGTTTTTCCTTCGTAAGTGACTGTTTCGTTCCAACGATCCATTTCGTCGCCTTTGAATAAATTACGGGCTTGATTCGGCTCATCACAACAATAAAAATTGTCAACGCCGTTCAAGGAAACCAACGTCCCGTTCGGGCAAGGACCTTCCTGACATTGGCCGTCAACACATGTTTCGCCGTCCGGGCAGCATGTTTCGCCACAGCTTTGTTCTGCCGAACAACAAGAACCGTCAACGCATAAATATCCCGTCTCGCAACATGTCTCACCACACACAAATTGAGTCTCCGGACAACAGGATCCGTCTGCCGTACAAACCGTTCCGGTGGCACAACAAGCCCCATGACATTTCACTTCATCGGCTTCGCATATCTTTTGACAACAAACGGGGCATCCGTTCGCATCTGTGTCATCTGTCGGTTCAGACCCGTCCGGGCATTCACCTGTACAAGCTTCACATCGGCAACTGTCCGGATCGATACAGCAAGGATCATCCGGATACAAACAACATGCATAATCTGCGACGTCTTCGCATCCGATAGCACACCCCGTATTATCAAACGTGTATTGTTGACATAATTCACAAACCGGTCGTTCATCACAAGCACACTCGGGCGCATTCGGCGTTTGGCAACAGGTCGGATTGGGGCTGTTTTGGCACAGTTCTAAACAAGCCGGAGAAGAAGAATCAATTTCACACGGGTGGGTCGACGGCGGATAAGGTTCATCCGGGTTGTTTTTAAAAGATCCGTCGAAATAAAAAGTCATTTCATTAACGGCTGAAGAACACTCTTTTTGTTGGACTTCAACGCCGTTGACGTAAATCGCGCTGATATCTGTCGGGTTCATGCGTAAAATTAAAGAACAAACCGAATCCGTCACATCTTGAACAACAACGCGATAAATATACGTATCCAAATCCGACGGCGTTGTCAGCATTTGATAGTATGTTCCTTGTCGACCGTACGCCGGTAATCCGGCAAACCGCCATTCATACCCGTCCGGACGAGACGGATATAATTCATCAATCATCGGCACATTTGTTGCGCGCAACATCACATCATGAATCGTTTCATTCGCTCGATGTTTATTCATCGCATAGGTAAATCCGATTAAAGCCGCAATACTTAACACGCCGATAACGGCTAAAACAACCAACATTTCCAACAGCGTTCGACCGGAATAAGAAAAAATCCGCCGTTTATTTGACCGCCGACCGGTTGAGATGACATATTTTTCATCGGAAAATGCCTGCGTCACTTTCCGTTTTTTCATGGTTTTAAATAGATATAACATTTTTCTTCCTTTAAGTGATTGACATACGTTTAGAACAGGAGGGAAGAAGTCCTATAAATTCAGTCTAATAAAAACCAATAAATTTCGTTTTCTCATGCGTCTATGATAACCCCTTTCGTTTTTGATTGCTTCCCTGTCAAGAAGTCATTTTGCCAATAAAAAACCAAATTATTCATAGTGTAGCATACCCCCCCCCCC
>CALGXF010000071.1 GCA_937935995.1 uncultured Alphaproteobacteria bacterium | reverse complement strand
CAGCGCCTGCCATCTATATTCCAGACTAACCGCCGTCCGTGCATCTATTCCTTCTGCTCTCACTATTCTAACAACAAAGCTTCTTTCGAAGCATGGGACGGGAGTATATACATTCTTAAAAAGCTTGTCAACACTTATTTTTGCTTTTTTTGAATTTTTTTTAAATTTTGAATTTAAAGATTTTCGTCAAAAGCAAAACGCCCTGTTACGGACGTCCCGTTCATATTTTCAGAATATCAGATTCGTTCCGGTTCGTCAACAAAAATCTTAATATTTCGTTAACACATTCAGAATACAGACTTTTGTCCACTTAAAACTACTTTGGAATCAATTTTTTTGCCAATTCTGCCGCTTGTTTTAATGTTTCGGGCGTGTGGATATATTTAAATACTTTTTGTTGAACGCGCGCATACGCTTCTTTTGACATGCCATAAATCGTACATCCGGCACAAAAAGAATTCACAGCATGTTCTTTTTGCAAGTCTTGCGCCATCGTTTGCGCCGAGTCGATAATGATAAAAGCATCATACGGTCGTTCTTGCGCAAGAAGGCGCTGCTCATACATTTCCCGACATACCGGTGAAAATGTCTTGAGCTTTTTTTCTTGCTCCGGATTTAATGCCCCTTGTTTAGACGGCACAGCAGCCAAAAAAGCCTTTGTCAACGCAATCAAAGCATTTTGTTTTTCTTTCGAGTCGGGAAAAACAGACAAAGCCAATGCTTCGGCCTGTCCATCTTCGGGATAAAGCAACAACGCGCGATAGCCTTGATAAGCGACGGAACGAGCATCGTCTTCTGGCATTCCCTGCGCTTTTAATTGATCCGCGAATGTTTGAAAGAAAAGAGGTGCCTCTTTTAATGAATTTTCTTCACCGAAATAGGGAATTTTCATGAAACACCTCCTTATTTATTTACTGTATGCCGGTTTTGCAAAAATCACAAGTGCTTTTTATGGCCGACCGTTTTTATTCAACGAACAACTCGTAACCATGATGTTCCGCAGATTTTTTCGAACTTCCTCCGCCGGCAATTGATAAACCGCTTCGGTTTTTATAATGTTTCAAAAACATCTGTCGGTGTCATGATTATTTCTCCTAACGTCCATTTACTTTCATATTTTGAACATGCCGTACCACATCTGCATACGTCATAATTTTTGCACCGGCTTGAACCGGTTCATAGTCGGATGGAACATTTGTGATTCGAGCGCCGCCTTTGGAATCAACCACAAACAAGGCGCCATCTACCGTCGCTTGCTGGCTTTTCTCACCGTCTTCGTAAACAGTTCCCTTCGGAATAACCACAGCCCGGCATTCATCATTGCTTCGACGACACATACGACCGACTGTCGGTATCAATGCTTTTTCTTTGTAAGCCAAGTCAGAACAATATCTGTCGTTATAACCGTTTTCTTCCAAAAAACGCAACAAAGCACGGACTTGTGCAGTATTCATATCTTCTGCTTTCTTTCCCGTTTTTTGTTCAAAAGCGTTTAAATAGCAATCCAATTTTTCCACCTGAGCCGGTGTAACGCCGTTCAATAATAAAATGTCCTGTCCGTTTCCTTTTAAATTTTGATCGCCATATTTGGTGCCGGCATCTTTCGGATTAATAAAGTGAACCGGTTCCGTCAATCCATGTAATTCCAAGACATAACGTTCTGTTCCGCATTTCACTTTTGTTCCGAATGTTGTAACAAAATCTTTTTGAAGCATTATTTTCTCCTTTTGTGATGTTGACCTCACTTTTTAGTTTATCATATCCCCTCCCCTTGAAGCCAAGCAGAAAAATCCATTCTTTATAAAACATAAAAAAAGAACTCGTTTCTTTTTATTTTTGATAAAAAAGCCCAAGCTCAAAGAGTTCATTTTTTCTTGACATTTCGGATTTTTTACTTTACTTAAGGGAAGAGCAATTAACTTAATAAATAAGGAGAACGTCATGCCAAATATCGTCCTACCCCCTGATTACAAACCGTCTAAAGACGAAGAATACATGAACCCCATGCAATTGGAATATTTCCGTCAAAAGCTGGTTGAATGGCGTGAAAGTTTGTTAAAAGAATCCGGCATTACGATTGAAGATTTAAAAGAAGGCGGATTGAATGAACCGGATTTGAATGACCGGGCTTCCAATGAAACGGAAAAAGCGTTAGAGCTCAGAACCCGCGACCGGATGCGTAAATTAATCAAAAAAATTAATCAAGCTTTGGCTCGTATTGACGAAGGCACATACGGTTATTGTGAAGAAACAGGCGATCCGATCGGCATTGACCGGTTAGAAGCGCGGCCCGTGACAACGTTGACCATCGAAGCGCAAGAACGTCATGAACGGTTAGAAAAAACGCACACTGACGACACAGTTTAATGTTTCGCGCGCAAACAACTTTTTTAAATGAAACAAAGGTTGCTTTCTTGGATGACAAAAAGCAGCCTTTTGCTTTTATCATTCAACGTTTGGAAGATGTTAATTTCGGCGACATATATCAAGGCCGCATTTTGAAAAAGATGCCGCGATTAAAATCTTTTTTTGTTGACATCGGGCAAGAAAAGCCTGTTTATTTGGCGACAAATGCCGCTTTAAACGAAGGAGACAGCGTCACGGTACAAGTTACCAAAGAACCGCGTCCCGGCAAAGAAGCACAAGTTTCTTTGCTTCATATTGAAAAAGCGGCTCCCATCGGGTTGATTAAAAAGGGCACTTTATTAACAAAAGCTCAATTGGATTTACCGGAAACAGCATGGGATGAAACGGATGATGAGGCTTTGGAAAAAGGGTTAAATCCCGTTGTTGTCTTTGCCGACGGAGCTCGTTTGATAATTGAGCGTACAGCCGCTTTTTGGAGCATCGATGTTGACAGTGCGGGCAGTTTGCAACCTTTTCCCCTTCTTAACGAACAAGCCATTATCCCGATTGTCCGGGAAATCATTAACCGCAATTTAAGCGGCAATATTTTAATTGACTTGATTGGTCGCAAAACGATGAAAACAGTTCAACCGTTATTGACAAAAATGGAAACGCTTTTCGCGACGGATTCTGTTCCCACGCAAATGATGGGATTATCTCGGCTCGGATACATTGAAATCCGCCGACAACGCCAACGCCAAACTTTAATGGATGCGCTGACCTCTTTGAACGCCGAATCATATCGTTTGTTTAAAGCAATCTTAACCCATCCGTCACCTTTTTTAACCATTAAAACAGCTCCGCGGCTATACAAACAAATAACGGGGCCTTTGGTTCAAACATGGCAAACGGTGGAACGCAAAAAAGGCACGCGATTAATATTAAAAGCCGATCCGACAGAAACCTCTTTTACATTGATGGAGAATACACATGACTGATGATAAAAACATTCCGATAGCCGGCGTCCATTGTCCGGTATGCGGCAAAACAGCAACACTCGGATTTAAACCATTTTGCTCCAAACGATGCGCGGACGTGGATTTAAACAGATGGCTGTCAGGCGTTTATCGCATTGAAACGAACGAAACGCCACAAACAACGCCGGCGGATCCGGAAGAAGAATAAAGGGCAAGTTTCCTTGCCCTTTTCTTTACCGCCCTTCATTTTTTACCAACGCCGCATTCGAAACAGAAAAGGAAACATTGTTTCCGTGCGCATATTCCTCTGACAAAGAATAGGATGGCTTCGGCGACGCCGTCGGCGCGGAGACTTCATCTTTTTCTTCCGCTTCATTCAACGTTTCTTTTAAGGTAGAAGCTTTGGGTAGCTCATCCAATTTAGCCAATTCCTCTCCGGCTTTGTCATAGCCCTTACCGGCCAATTCCGTTAAAATGGCTTGATTCTGTTCCTTGACACCGGAATCCATGGAATTAACGTTATTTAACACTGCTTCAGATAAATTTTGGATTTGCTCATTTGTTCGAGCAATCTGTTCGGGTGTTTGTTCGTCTTGGGCCACATCTTTCAGCGCAGACAAATCCCCTTGCATCTTCTCACCGGGTGTTGCCAAACGATTATTTTGGTCCGTATTTTTAATCTTAACACCGTTTTTATACATACTTTGTCCGATTATATTGCCTTGCTCGTCATACATTTTGACAAGACCTTCCTTTTTACCGTTTTCAAAAGTCCCTTTTTCTCTTAATGCATCACTTTCATAAAAGAGTTCGTACGGCCCTTCCCTCTCACCGTTTCTAGAGATCCCTTTTTCTTTTAATGCGCCGCTTTCAGAAAAGAGTTCGTACGGCCCTTCCTTCTTACCGTTTTTATAAGTCCCTTTTTCTCTTAATGCGCCACTTTCATAAAAGATTTCATACGAACCTTCCCTCTTACCGTTTTTATAAGTCCCTTTTTCTGCCAGCGTGCCGCTTTCATAAAAGATTTCATACGGACCTTCCTGCTTATCGTTTTTAGCAGTCCCTTTTCCTTTTAAAGCGCCGCTTTCATAAAAGATTTCATACGGACCTTCCCACTTACCGTTTTTAAAAGTTCCTTTTCCTTTTAAAGCGCCGCTTTCATAAAAGAGTTCAAAAGGACTTTCCGGCTTACCGTTTTTACAAGTCCCTTTTCCCATCAAAGCACCACTTTCATAAAAGGCTTCAAAAGGACCTTCCACCTTACCGTTTTTATAAGTCCCTTTTCCTTTCAAGGCACCACTTTCATAAAAGAGTTCGTACGGACCTTCCTTCTTACCGTTTTTATAAGCCACCTTTAGTCTTAACTTATTGTCTTTAGTTACACCATCGATATCGCCATTATCAATGATACCGTCTATATTTCTTTCCGGATTAAACATACCCATTTTTATTCCTCCTTTTCTCTGACACCACATACGTGTGCATTGGTTTTTCAT
>CALGXF010000070.1 GCA_937935995.1 uncultured Alphaproteobacteria bacterium | reverse complement strand
GGAATGCGGCGGCAGTTGTTACACGACCTGTGCCGACGGATTTATGCGTGATCCCGTCACGTGTGATTGTATATGTGAACCGCAAGCATGTCCCGAGCATGCCTCATGGGACAGTTCAACATGTTCGTGCCAATGTGAAGACGGTTATGAAATGTGTGGCGGCGCATGTCACCCGGTGTGTAACAGTTCCGGGATGACGGGTTCCCGAGACCCGGACACCTGTGCTTGTACGTGCATTGAAGGCACGGATGCCGCCACGTGTGCTTGTCCTGCCGGATATGTGTACATTAATGGCCAATGTATGCGTCTTTCCTGTAAAGGAACATCTAATTATTACTGTTACATCAACGATAAATTGTGCGGCTACAGCTGTAACTCCGTTGGCAAAGACTGTGCGACAGGTATTTGTTATGCAGAAGAATGCCCGGATGGTTCAACCTTTACACAATTGACCACAGTGCACTCATCCGGCTATTGGTACGGATGCCGTAAAGGCCGGTGGGAAATTATGTCACAAAGTGTTGCCTATGATGGCGTTTGGTGTTGCCGAAAAGATAAATATTTTGATTTCGACGGACCTTGTACTTGGGGAATTTGTGACGAAACATATGACTGTGCGCAATACGGTGCCATAGACGGATACGTTTATCATAACCTATATCGGGCGTGTATTTTCAATCAAAGCGCACCTAATGAATACGGATGTACATATCGTTCCGCTCGGGGGGCGTGGGAATGTTATAAAACTGATGTCATTTGCGGTTCTGATTGCAGTGATCCGACGAATTGCGGTACATGCAACGACGTGTGTGATTATGGCGCCACCTATAACGCCGAAACAAACATGTGTGAAAAAGACGGTGTTTCTTGTACGCTATCCAGCCCGATGACATGTTATCGGGGCGATACACGGTGTGGTGCATCTGCTCCGGCGGATCAAACATCTTTCGGACAGACCAGTTCCGGCAACTGCTTTGATCCCGGCTGTAGCGCACTTGGCATGACATTCGGTTATATTGAAAGTGCCAAATACTGGGGTTGTGTCAGCAGTGATGGGATGCTTGGGTGTTACCACGAAGGCAACATGCCGCCAATCAATTGCCAATACAAAGGAAAAGGCTTATGTGCCGGTTATTGCCAAACGTATGATACGTCAGATTGTGACGCCATCTTTTATGAAGAATGTTCACCCATCGATGAAGAAACAGGCAAATACGTTTGTCCGTATAATAAACCCGTAACCGAAACATGCGTTTGTTTATCCAACCGAGATGCAGCTGTCGGCACATTGTGTTGTCCGCCCGGACAAACAATTGTTAACGGCGGCTGTTCAACATTAACTTGCCCGGATGGACAAACGCCGGATGAAAACGGTATTTGCCGGGACGCATGCGAAAACAACGCCGAAACAACGGACTGTGTTTGTGCCGGCTCAACGCATACGGATAAATTTAATCGCACGATTTGCTGTGATACCGGGTACAGTTGGAACGAAACAACCGAAGTTTGCGAATAATCTTAATTACGGTCGTGTTTTGCTTTTAAAAGGCGCATTCAGCGCCTTTTTTAATAAGAAATAGTCAAAGATCCCCGATACTGCCGCGGCCTTGATCTTTGGCTTGGCAACCGACTGGAAAAATGGGGAATCATTGCCCGTTCCGTCTTTAAACGATGACGCTGTGTCGGCAAAAAAGCCCGCTGTTTGGGTAAGCGTGCCGATTGACTTGGCAAAGAAGCTTTTTGTTTGGGCAACCGGACATCCACCGTCGATAATCCGGCTTGTTGTTTCGGCAAACGCGCTGATTGTCTCGGCAAAGAAGCACGCTGTCTGGGCAATCCCTTGCGAACACGCACTGGCCGGCCGCTGTAATTTTTCATCCGCGGCCGCGCATAAGAAGCCATCAAAACATCTGACGAAACGTCCGCTTCCGTCCGTTCAACAACAAACAACGGCTTTACATCTGGCGTCGAAGAAGCATTCATTGCAGATGCTGGCGTTATACCGATAAAAATCCCGATAAAACCAATCATCAAAAAACGAAATAGCTGCATTTTCTTTCCCATTTATCTCATGAATAAAATAAGGATAGCGCAATTTTATATTTTTGTCAACATTTTTATCGTTGTTGCACTTTGTGCATTGCCGTCACATAGCCCAAGATTTTTTTTACTCGGCCGAAAACCGGCTCTTGTTTATTCCAAGCACGCCGAATCAGCCGAACCGGCGGGATATTTGTCTTTTTGCGAACATACAAAGCCGTTCTTTCCGTCCAGCTTTTTTTGTTAAAATAAGACACGATGAAATTTGATTGAACTTGGTTGAGATACTGGAATTTTTCGCAACAAACCGCAATATCGTACAGTTTTTCGACTTCTTTTTTAAACGTATCCGGATGAGATGTTTCATGAACCACATCGACAATCGTTTTATCACCTTCCAAATAAAAAGGCATTTGCTTGTCAAAGTGCAAGATTTGAAGAATTGTTTCCATATCGCCGTTACGGATTGATTGAAACAAAACGCGTTCTTTGCTGTCCAGCGCTCTTTTTTTCAGGAACACATACACATCCGAATGTCTTCCATGTTCCGCTCTCGCCTTTTCCCGCGCAAAATCCAACAACGATTTTTCTTTTCCCTCTATTTCTTGAGAAATAAAGACGTTATCTTTAAAGTCTAAAATCTGTTGAACTGTATCCAAGCGCCCTTTTTCAACATAGCGAAACAAATCACGTTTAAAATCTTTAAAAGCCTGCGCTTTTAACAAATCATAAATTTCATGAACAGAATCAATTGAAAATGCTTCTTTTTTTTGATCCCAAAGGGATTGTTGCGTCTTATCTTTCACAGAAATCAAACGATCCCGAGCAATCAAAATTAAAGGCTTGGCTTTTTGACGCCCTCGATCACATCCGCGCGACCAAACACTCATTCCCCTTTTTGACCAAATGTCTAAAAAACGGCGACAAACAGATACTTGTCCGCCTTTATCCGCAAATTCTTCCAGTTGTTTCCGGAACCACCGTATGTCATCACCCATAATGAAAATTTCCTTAAAAAAACTTGGATACAAAAACGGGACAACACGCTGTCATCCCGTTTTTTTCAAACGAATTAAAAGTATAATTATTGTGCGTCTGCTTCAGCTTTATCCGCTTTTTTCTTGGACGCTTTTTTAACTTTCTTTTCTTCTTTTACTTCTTCCGTCGGCGCTTCGACTTCTTCAGCGACTTCAACGACGCCCGAGTCTTTTCCTTTGGCCGTTACATCTCTGTCAACCAATTCAATGATTGCCATCGGCGCAGCATCCCCGAAACGGAAACCGGCTTTCAAAACGCGCGTATAGCCGCCTTTGCGTTCCATATAGCGCGGAGCCAATGTATCAAACAGCTTTTTAACAGCCGCTTCATCCCGCAAGAAAGAAAGAGCCTGACGACGGGTGTGCAAGTCGTTTGTTCTTGCGGCAGTAATGAGTTTTTCAATAATCGGACGCAGTTCTTTTGCTTTCGGGAGAGTTGTCCGAATTTGTTCATGTTTAATCAACGATACAGACATGTTAGCAAACATGCTTCTGCGATGAGCAATTGATTTATTTAATTTTCTTTTAGCCATTCCATGACGCATAATACATTTCCTTTCTTTCTAGCATTGCGCACAAAGCTGATAAATACATGCCTCTGACCACCACAAGATGAGAAAGAAGCCTGCCCGGGACCACCCCGGGACTTCTTATTTCCTAAAAGGGTTCATCAAACCCTTTTGCCAAGGCATCAATGTTTTCAGGAGGCCATCCTTCAACTTGCATACCTAAATGCAAACCCATGCTTTCCAACACTTCTTTGATTTCGTTCAAAGACTTGCGGCCGAAGTTCGGAGTCCGTAACATGTCGGATTCGGAACGTTGTACCAAATCCCCGATGTAAACGATGTTGTCGTTTTTGAGGCAGTTGGCCGAACGAACAGACAATTCCAATTCTTCGACTTTCCGCAACAATTCTTTCGGGAACGGCAGAACCACTTTTTGTTCTTCTTCCTGTGTTTCTTCCGGATCTTCAAAATTGATAAACGTTTTTAATTGTTCTTGCAAAATGCGGGCAGACAAAGCCACAGCATCTTCCGGAGACACAACCCCGTTTGTTTCAACCGTCAGAGACAATTTATCATAGTCTGTTTGTTGACCCACACGAGCATTTGTCACTTTGTAAACAACTGTTTTAACCGGGCTGAAAATGCTGTCAATCGGCAATAACCCGATTGGGCAGTCTTCCGGACGGTTTTGAACGGCAGGAACATATCCTTTACCGGTGTTCACCGTCATTTCAATCTTAATAGAAGCCCCGGCATCCAACGTGCAAATGACCAAATCTTTGTTCAAGATTTCAACGGCTTGGTTGGTTTCGATTTGACCGGCTGTCACAACGCCCGGACCCGTTGCATTCAACACCATCCGGTGAGGTCCTTCGGATTCCACTTTAATCGCGAGCATTTTGATGTTCAAAACAATGTCTGTCACATCTTCACGGACGCCCGGAATGGATGAAAATTCATGCAACACACCATCGATTTTAATGCTGGTAACGGCACCGCCTTGCAAAGAAGACAGCAAAATCCGCCGCAACGCATTTCCAAGTGTTGTTCCGAACCCTCTTTCCAACGGTTCCACAACAATCGTGGACTTATAACCCGGAACAATGTGTTCAACGGATAAAGTCGAGGGCTTTATAAGTTCTTGCCAATTTTTTTGTATCACAATAAGGCTCCTATCATTAATAAGGAACGGACGAGCCGCCCACATTCGGCCAAAGGCCACAATTCATTAAATCCGACGACGTTTAGGCGGACGGACACCGTTATGAGGAACGGAAGTCACATCTTTAATGGATGAAATCACAAACCCTAAAGCCTGAAAAGCACGCAAAGCCGATTCGCGTCCCGAACCCGGCCCGCAAACCAAAACTTCCAAGTTTTTCATGCCGTGTTCTTGAGCTTTACGACCGGCATCTTCCGCCGTTACCTGAGCCGCATACGGAGTCGATTTTCTGGACCCCTTAAAGCCCTTCATCCCGGCAGAACACCAAGAAATTGTGTTTCCTTGTGCATCTGTGATCGTAATCATTGTGTTGTTAAACGTCGAATTCACATGGGCAACCCCAGAGATGATATTCTTTCTGTCACGGTTTCTTGTCCGTACTGTTTTTTCTGTTTTAGCCATAGATTAATCCTTCACTCGAAGACTATTTCGTCACTTTTTTCTTACCGGCAATAGGAACTGCCTTACCCTTGCGTGTCCGAGCATTGGTATGTGTCCGTTGCCCGTGAACCGGCAAACCTTTCCGGTGACGCAATCCTCTATAACACCCTAAATCCATCAACCGTTTGATGTTTAAAGAAACTTCACGACGAAGATCCCCTTCTACGTGATATTCTTTATCAATCAATTCACGGATTTTCAATACTTCATCATCTGATAACGCTGAAACGCGTGTATCTTCAGAAATGCCAGTTTTTTGGCAAATTTCTTCTGCTTGTTTCCGACCAATACCATAAATGTACGTCAAACCAATGACGACTCTTTTCGCTGTCGGAATATTCACACCTGCAATACGTGCCAAGGTACTCTCCACTAATTTTTAAATGAACACTTCATAATTAAATTACAAAGAACCGAGATGCGGGATTATAAACTCTTTTTTGTCTTTGTCAAGTATTAATTACTTAATGTCCTATTACTTTTTTTATCTTTTCACACACCGTCTCGATAGATCCCGTTCCATCGACACAGACCAAAAGGCCCCTTTCTTCGTAGTAAGGAAGCACCGGAGCCGTTACCGCACGGTACTTGCGCAATCTGGAAACAACCGTTTCATAATTGTCGTCTTCGCGCCGCACGAACTTCGTCCCGCCGCACACGTCACACCTGCCGGGTACTTTGGGCTGTTTAAACTTGTCATGATACATCGTGCCGCAAGTCGCGCACATATAGCGTCCAACGATGCGTTCTATGACATATTCATCTGGCACCTGAATTTCAATCACGACATCTAACTTCAAGTCGCGATCTTTCATCATTTTATCCAAGGCCATTGCCTGTGGCACTGTCCGTGGAAATCCGTCCAGAATAAATCCTTTCGAGCATTCCTCACTGTCTAATTTTTGAGAAATTAATGAAATGCTCATTTCATCGGGAACAAAGTTCCCTTTATCAATCAATTCCTTAATTTTTTGGCCGAGTTCTGACCCGGAACGAGCCTCTTCCCGCAGCATCTCACCGGTTGATAAATGCGGTATATGCAACCGATCGTGCAGTAAGCGCGCTTGCGTCCCTTTACCACCGCCCGGAGGCCCCATCAAAACAATATTTTCATGCTTAATTGTCATGAGCGACGTCCTTTAAGCTGTGCTTTTCTAATCAATCCTTCATATTGATAAGCCACCAAATGAGATTGAATCTGCATCATTGTATCCATAATCACCGTCACAACGATAAGCAGTGTTGTCCCGCCCAAGAAGAACGGAATAGACATTTCGGAAATCAACACTTCCGGGATAACACACAATGTTGTCAAGTAAGCGGCTCCGAATACCGTTAACCGAGTCACAACGTAATCCAAATATTCAGCTGTGCTTTTTCCCGGGCGAATCCCTGCGATAAAGCCACCGTGTTTTTTCAAATTATCTGCCGTTTCCGTCGGGTTAAACACAATTCCCGTATAAAAGAACGTAAAAAACGCAATCAAAGCCCCGTAAATAACCATATACCCGATGCTGCCGCGGTTCATCCAAGCTTGAGCCGATTCAGCCCATGCCATATTTTTATTCGCTAAAAACTGAACACCGGAAATCACAAGCATCAACAAAGCAGATGCAAAGATTGGCGGCATCACCCCAGTCGGGTTAATTTTCAACGGGAAATAAGAATTAGCACCCGTGCTGACACGCATTCCTTGCTGCCGTTTCGGATATTGAATAACAATCCGACGCTGCGCCCGTTCAATAAAGACAACAATATAAATCAACGCAACAATCATCACCAGCACGCCGGCAACAATCATCGGAGACAGCGTTCCCACGCGGCTGAGTTCAAATGTCCGCGCAAAAGCACTTGGAATTTCGGCAATAATACCGGCCGTAATAATCAAAGACGTCCCGTTTCCGACACCGCGTGCCGTAATTTGTTCGCCCAGCCACACCACAAACATAGTGCCGCCCAGCAAGGAAACAACCGTCGTCAAACGGAACAGCCATGGAGATGTCATAATCACAGCCGATGCGCCGGATGCACTTGTCATGTGTTCAATGGCAACGGCCAGTCCATAGCCTTGTAAAACCGTAATCAACACCGTTAAATACCGCGTATATTGGTTCATTTTACGATGTCCCGATTCGCCTTCTTTCTTCAAAGCAATCAAGGACGGAACAATCGCAGCTCCCAATTGAATAATAATCGATGCGGAAATGTAGGGCATAATATTCAGCGCCAGCAATGTCATACGAGACAATGCCCCACCGGCAAATGTGTCCAACATGCCCAAAAATCCGCCAGCCGCTGACGGTGTAAAAATTTCTTTTAAAACGTCGGGGTTAATTCCCGGCAACGGGACAAATGTCCCGAAACGAAACACAACCAAAGCGATGAGGGTAAACAAAATCCTCTTTTGCAAATCTCCGGCTTTCGAGAAAGCCCCGAATGCAGATTCCGTCGATTTTCCTTTTAAAGACGCCATTTGTTTACCCCCTTCTCACTTATTTTGTTTCTTTTTTAGCTGTTTTTTTAGCAGCTTTTTTTTCTACTTTCGGTTCAGCCGCTTCTTCAGCTTTTTCAGAACCCGGGCGAGTCGTATCAATGATGAGTTCACCACCGACTTTTTCAATCGCCGCTTTAGCAGAAGCTGTCGCACCCACAGCCCGAACGGTTACTTTTGCAGTTAATTCACCGTTACCCAACACGCGAATACCGTCTTTTGCGCGGCGGATCACACCTGCTTCCATCAAAGAAACAGCGTTGATTTCTTTTCCTGCGTCCAAAGAACCGGCATCAATTGCGGTTTGGATACGATTTAAATTAACTTCCACAAAGTCCAAACGGAAAATGTTGTTAAACCCGCGTTTCGGCAAACGACGGTAGATGGGCATTTGACCGCCTTCAAAACCGTTAATCGCCACACCGGAACGGGAAGTTTGACCTTTGACGCCACGACCGGCTGTCCGACCCTTGCCAGAGCCGATACCGCGTGCCACACGCGTCCGGTTTTTACGTGCACCGTCATTATCACGAATTTGATTCAATTTCATCGGTCTATTCCTTTACTTCTTTGTCAGCAACAGCTTCTTTATCAACGCCGTCACGACGAGAAACAATGTCGCCGACTTTCTTGCCGCGTTTGGCTGCAACAATCCGAGGAGAGTTGACACTTTCCAACGCACAGAAAGTCGCTCTAATCATATTATGCGGATTGGCCGAGCCTGTTGATTTCGCAACGATATCTTGGATACCCATTGTTTCAAAAACAGCACGCATCGGGCCGCCGGCAATAATTCCCGTACCAGCCGGAGCGGCACGTAAAATCACCTTGCCCGCACCATAATGTCCAACAACATCATGATGCAATGTCCGGCCTTCACGCAACGGAACACGAATCATATTATGTTTCGCAGCATCCGTTGCTTTGCGGATAGCTTCGGGAACTTCCCGAGCTTTCCCCGTTCCAAAGCCGACACGGCCTTTTTCATCACCGACAACAACCAGAGCGGCAAAAGCCATACGACGACCGCCTTTAACTGTTTTGGCAACACGATTGACGTGAACTAATTTGTCGACAAATTCATCTTGAACTTTTTCGACTCTTGTTTCACCGGCTTCGTTTTTGTCTTTCCGACGGCGTTCCGGACGTTCTGTCCCTTGAGTATTTTCTGTATGAGCCATTTCACTACCCCTAGAATTTCAGACCGTTTTCGCGAGCTGCATCTGCCAAAGCCTTAACACGGCCATGGTAAATGTATCCGCCACGATCAAACACAACTTCAGTCACACCGGCTTTCAAAGCGCGTTCGGCAATCATTTTGCCAACCAATGCCGCTCCGGCAACCGTGGACCCTTTTTCTTTCATTTCAGCATCTTTGGAAGACGCAGAAACAATCGTTTTGCCCGCTTTGTCATCAATGATTTGCGCATAGATGTTTTTTTCGGAACGATAGACGGATAAACGAACTCTATCCGATGCTTTTTGTCTTAAAGCGTACCGTGTACGAGCCTTGCGACGTTCAAATTTAATATCAGACATATTTTTTATCCTTACTTCTTCTTGCCTTCTTTACGCAAGATGGTTTCTTCTACGTATTTGACGCCTTTGCCTTTATACGGTTCCGGAGAACGGAATGACCGAATTTCTGAAGCAGCAGCCCCAACTTCCCGCTTGTCGATACCGGAAATTTCAATTTCCGTCTGACTCGGACAAGCAATCTTAACACCTTTCGGCGCGACATAATCAATATCGTGGCTGTAACCCAAGGACAACTTCACGCCATTGGCAACGGCTTGAGCTTTATACCCGACACCGATTAATTCCAATTTGCGGACAAAACCTTCCGTTACACCTTTAACCATATTGTTCAGGTTTGCGCGCGTTGTTCCCCAAATCATCCGACCTTCTTTTGATTTGGAAACAGGTTCCACAACAACTTCACCATCTTGGACAGTTACTTTTACCAAATCAGACACTTCACAAGAAAGTTCGCCTAATTTACCTTTTACAGTGGCTTTTCCATCTGCAACCGTAACTGTAACACCTTGAGGCAACTTAACAGGATATTTACCAACACGAGACATGTTTTCTTCCTCCCATTAAAAGACCTTGCACAAAACTTCGCCGCCGACATTGGCTTGACGCGCTTCGTGATCAGACATGACGCCTTGCGGTGTCGACAAAACAAAGATACCTAATCCGTTATAGAATTTCGGCAAATCTTTAACCTTTGAGTACACACGGCGACCCGGTGCAGAAACCCGTTGGATTTCATTAATAACCGGACGGCCTTCATGGTATTTCAATTCAATCTTGAATTCTTCAATACCCGGGCGAACAGTCACGCGTTCGAACCCTCTGATGTACCCTTCACGCTTCAACACTTCCAAAACGCTTTCGCGCAAGTTCGAAGCCGGTGCCACAACGTGGCTCTTTTGAGCTTGTTGACCGTTACGAATACGGGTCAGCATATCTCCTAAAGGATCTGTCATAGACATATTCTATTTCTCCTTTACCAACTGGACTTAACCATACCCGGGATTTCACCTTCGTTGGCGAGTTCCCGCAGTTTGATACGGCTCAGTTTAAATTTACGATAATTCCCTCTGGCGCGGCCCGTTACTTCACAACGGTTGTGAATACGGCTCGGCGCTGAATTCCGAGGAAGAGCTGCTAATTTCAAGACGGCTTCGAACCGATCTTCCGGTGTCGAATTCATATCTTTGATAATCGCTTTCAACGCTTCACGGCGATTTTTATAACGTTTCGCCATTCTTTCGCGTTTTTTGTTGCGTTCGATAGAACTTGTTTTTGCCATTCTTCTCTCCTTACTTTGCAAACGGCATGTTAAACGCAGACAACAAAGCTTTTGCTTCTTTATCTGTTTTAGCCGAAGTACAAATGACGATGTCTAATCCACGGATTTTATCGACTTCATCATAGTTGATTTCCAAAAAGACGATTTGTTCTTTAAGACCCATTGCAAAGTTGCCTTTGCCATCAAAGCATTTGCCCGAAATTCCGCGGAAGTCGCGAATACGCGGCATAGCCGTTGTAATCAAGCGGTCCAAAAATTCATACATCTTTTCACGACGAAGAGTGACTTTGCAGCCAATCGGCATACCTTCACGCAATTTGAAAGTCGCAACAGACTTTTTCGCTCTTGTTAACACAGGTTTTTGTCCGGCGATTGCCGTTAAATCTTTCACGGCACCGTCCAAAGCTTTCCGGTCTTCCGTTGCTTCACCGACGCCCATGTTCAAGACGATTTTTTCCAAACGCGGAATTTCCATCTCATTTTTATATCCGAATTCTTTTTTCAAAGCTTCACGGATTTGATTTTCATATAAATCTTTTAATCGAGACATCTTCATACTCCTTAACCGATGACTTCGCCAGATTTTTTAGCAACACGGACTTTACGACCATCGTCTAAAATCTTTGTGCCCATCCGAGACGCTTTACCGGATTTCGGGTCAACAATCGCCACATTTGAAACATGGATCGGTGCTTCTTTAGAAACAATACCGCCCGCATTTTCTTGTGTCGGCTTTTGATGACGCTTCACCATATTGACGCCAGAAACAATGACTTTGTTTTCTTTTGGCATGGCTTTGGTAACTTCGCCGGTTTTCCCTTTGTCTTTACCTGTGATAACAATGACTTTATCACCTTTTTTAATTTTCATAGCCATTATAATACCTCCGGAGCCAGCGAAATAATCTTCATGTAGTTTTTCGCTCTGAGTTCACGAGTCACCGGTCCGAAAATACGGGTTCCGATCGGCTCGCCATCTTTGTTAATCAAAACAGCGGCATTGGTATCAAAGCGGATGGCAGATCCATCTGCACGGCGGATTTCTTTCTTCGTCCGAACAATCACGGCACGATGAACATCACCCTTTTTGACACGACCACGTGGTATTGCCTCTTTAATGGAAACGACGATTACGTCGCCTACGCCGGCAACCTTACGCTTCGAGCCACCTAACACCTTAATGCATTGGACACGGCGTGCGCCGGAATTGTCCGCAACGTCTAGGTTGGATTGTACTTGAATCATTTAGGTTTTCCTTCCCTTTTGATTATTGTTTTGCCGGTGTAACTACTTCCCACGTTTTACGTTTGGAAATAGGACGGCACTCTTGAATTTGCACAACATCACCGATTTTGTGCGCATTCGCTTCATCATGGGCAGCATATTTCTTACTGCGTTTGATGTATTTTTTATAGATCGGGTGCATGACTCGACGTTCGACCTGTACAACGACAGTCTTATCCATTTTGTCACTCACAACAACACCTTGTAAAATACGTCTAGGCATGTTTATTTCCCTTTCTTTTCTAAACGCTCTGTTTGAAGCGTTTTAATTGTTGCGATTTCACGACGAACCTGACGCCGGCGGTTTGTATTCGCCAATTGACCGGTTGCTTGAGAAAAACGCAAATTTAAAGACTCTTTTCTGAGGTCTTGAATCATTTGATTCAATTCTTCATCTGTCTTTGTCCGTAAATCTTTTACTTTAACCATGATTAAACCTCTTCACTGGCAGAGCGCATAATGAATTTCGTTTTAATCGGCAGCTTTGCAGCAGCTAATTCAAACGCTTCACGCGCCGTTTCTTCAGAAACGCCATCAATTTCAAACATGACGCGGCCCGGTTTCACACGGCAAACCCAATATTCAACGGAACCTTTCCCTTTTCCTTGACGGACTTCAGGCGGCTTCTTTGAAACAGGGACATCCGGGAAAATCCGAATCCACATTTTACCTTGACGCTTCATTGCACGAGAAATAGCACGACGTGCTGCTTCAATTTGACGTGCGGTTACACGTTCCGGTTCCAACGCTTTTAAACCATAGGAGCCAAAATCGAGGGTCGCAGCTCCTTTTGTCAAGCCGTGAATACGGCCTTTAAAGGCTTTGCGAAACTTTGTTCTTTTAGGAACTAACATCTCATTTTCCCTTCTTACTTCTGTTCAGCGCGCTTTTCTTGAGCCATCGGGTCATGCGCCATGATTTCACCTTTGAAAATCCAGACTTTGATCCCGCAGCAGCCATAAGCTGTATGCGCTGTCGCTGTACCATAATCTACATCAGCCCGCAAGGTGTGCAAAGGCACGCGGCCTTCACGATACCATTCAACCCGAGCAATTTCAGCACCGCCCAAGCGGCCGCCGCAGTTAATACGAATACCTTCAGCGCCCAAACGCAAAGCTGTTTGCACAGCGCGTTTCATTGCACGACGGAATGATACCCGTTTTTCCAATTGTTGTGCAATGCCTTCGGCAACCAAAGTTGCATCAATTTCAGGTTTACGAACTTCAACAATGTTCAAATTGACTT
Source organism: uncultured Alphaproteobacteria bacterium (assembly GCA_937935995.1). Taxonomy (GTDB): domain Bacteria; phylum Pseudomonadota; class Alphaproteobacteria; order CAAHEQ01; family UBA3637; genus CALXXA01. The sequence goes on along the minus strand of CALGXF010000070.1, from coordinate 4,742 downwards.
CGCTGCCGGTAATTTTTTGTAATTGGTTACGAAGCGTATCAATATCTTGACCTTTCTTACCAATTACAACGCCCGGACGTGCAGAGTAAATTGTCACTCTTGCTTTTTGAGCAGGCCGTTCAATAACAACACGGCTGATACCGGCGCCTGCTAATTTATCCATGATATATTCACGGATTTTCAAGTCTTCGTGCAATAACTTGGCGTAATCTTTTTTGTTGGCGAACCAACGAGAATCCCAAGTTCTGTTAATGCCTAAACGCAGACCATTCGGGTTAACTTTTTGACCCATTAGACTTTCTCCTCATGCTGATCATGCTCACGCACAACAATCGTCAAATTTGAAAATGGTTTTAAAATCTTGCCAGCCCGGCCTTTTGCCATCGGTCTGAACCGTTTCATCACCATTGCTTTGCCCACATAGGCTTCAGCCACATACAGACGATCAACATCCAGGTTGTGATTGTTTTCTGCGTTTGCAATTGCAGACATCAGAACTTTTTTCACATCTCCTGCCACACGGCGGTTGGAAAAACTCAATTCCGACAAAGCCCGACCGACAGCCAATCCACGAATGGATTCAGCGACCAGGTTCAGCTTACGCGGGCTGGTCCGGATTGTCCGAGCCTTTGCTTTCACCGCTTTTACTTCTTTCTTTTCAACCATCGTCATTCACCTTATTTCTTTTCTGCTTTTTTATCGGCAGCTGTGTGACCATTGAAAGTCCGTGTCGGGGCAAATTCACCCAACTTGTGACCAATCATGTTTTCAGTTACCAAAACAGGGATGAACTTTTTACCATTATAAACGCCAAAAGTCAAGCCCACAAATTGCGGCAAAATGGTAGAACGACGAGACCAGGTTTTAATCACTTCATGACGACCGGCTTCGCGGACTTTGTCAGCTTTACCCAACAAATATCCATCTACGAACGGTCCTTTCCATATTGAACGAGCCATTTAGTCTCTCCTATTTCTTTTTGCTCAAATGACGAGAACGCATAATCAATTTATCAGTTCTCTTATTGTTACGTGTTTTCGCACCACGTGTACATTTCCCCCACGGCGTCGCCGGAGCCCGTCCGCCATTGCCGCGACCACCATGCGGGTGATCAACCGGGTTCATTGCAATACCACGTGTTTGTGGACGAATACCGAGCCAACGTGCACGACCTGCTTTCGCAATCGTTGTGTTTTGCATATCGGCATTAGAAACAGCACCGATTGACGCACGGCATTTGCCCAGCACTAAACGCAGTTCTCCCGAGTTCAAGCGCAATTGAGCATATGCTCCGTCTTTACCGATGAGCTGCGCATAACAACCAGCAGAACGAGCCAATTGACCGCCCTTGCCCGGTTTTAATTCAATGTTATGCACAATTGTTCCGACCGGCATATTTTCAAGCGGCATTGCGTTTCCCGGTTTAATATCCACTTTTGTTCCGGAAACAACCACATCGCCAGCCTTTAAGCGTTGCGGCGCAATAATGTAGGCGAGTTCACCGTCTTCATATTTAATCAACGCAATAAATGCCGTTCTGTTCGGATCATATTCTAAGCGTTCAACGGTAGCCGTCATATCCATCTTGTTGCGTTTGAAATCAACCAAACGATAAGATTGTTTATGACCGCCGCCCCGATGACGGCTGGTGATATGTCCGTGATTATTCCGACCGCCGGAGCTTTTCAGCCCCTTGGTCAAAGCCTTTACCGGTGCACCTTTGTACAAATCAGAGCGATCAATCGCAATGAGATGTCTTGTAGAAGGAGTTACCGGACTGTATGTTTTCAAAGCCATTGTCTTAAATTCCTGTCGTCACATCAATATTTTGACCGTCTTGCAAAGAAACGATTGCTTTTTTCATATCACTTCTTTGCCCCTTCGCACCGCGGAACATTTTTGCTTTCCCGCCGACGCACAAGGTATTCACAGCCTTTACTTTCACACCGAACAAACCTTCAACAGCCTTTTTAATTTCAGGCTTTGTTGCATCCATAGGCACAAAAAATGTGACTTGGCCTTGTTCGGACACCTTCATCGCTTTTTCTGTAATCACAGGACGGCGTAATGTTTCATACATTTGTTCCGTGATTGCGACTTGTTCTTTTTTTACTGTCGTTTTTGTCATTATTTTAACAGAGCCTCCAAATAAGCAACGGCGTCTTTCGTCAAGACAAGCGTGTCACGACGAAGGATGTCATAGACATTGGCGCCAACCTGCGGAAGAACATCAATGCCGACAATATTGCCAGAAGCCAAAGCGAAGTTTTTATCCACTTCCGCACCGCTTAAAATCAGCGCAGAAGACCACCCTAATTTATCAAAAGCATTTTTCAATTCTTTTGTTTTCGGGCTGGACACCTTGGCATCATCCAAGATGAAGAGTTTTGCATCTTTTGCCTTTAAAGACAAAGCGCATTTTAACCCTAACTTACGGATTTTTTTATTCAAATCATGTGCATGATCCCGAACTACCGGCCCGAAAGCAACCGCACCATGGCGGAATTCCGGAGCCCGCAACGTTCCTTGACGTGCACGACCGGAACCTTTTTGTCTGAAAGGTTTCTTTGTTGTACCGGAAATGGTACTTAAATTTTTAACACTATGTGTTCCGGCGCGGCGTTTTGCCAATTGCCAGTTCACAACACGAGACAAAATATCGGGTCTGACTTCAGCACCAAAAATGGCATCTGTTAATTCGATGCTATCGACTTTTTTGTTCTCTAAATTGATAACGTCGTACTTCATCGCCGTTATTCCTTTACTTCTTCAGCTGTCGTTGCTTCTGCAGGTGTTTCAGCCGGTGCTTCCTGAGCCGCAGGGGCTTCTTCAGCTTTAGCTTTCAAACCAGCAGGAATCGGTGCCTCTTTCGGCATCGCACGCTTCACAGCATCTTTTACATAAACGACATTCCCTTCGTATCCGGGAACCGCACCCTTAACCATAATCAAGCCACGTGCTTCATCCAAATCAACAACCAACAGGTTTTGAACCGTTACTTGTTCAGCACCCATGTGTCCCGGCATCTTTTTGTTTTTGAAAACACGACCCGGGTCTTGGCATTGACCGGTAGAACCACCGGAACGATGCGTTAAGGAAACACCATGGGAAGCACAGTCACCACCGAAGTTATATTTTTTCATAACACCGGCATAACCTTTACCCAACGACGTCCCCGTCACGTCAACGTATTGACCTTTGACAAAATGGTTAACACTTAATTCACTGCCGACCGGAACAACGCAGTCATCGCTGACGCGGAATTCAACAACCGTTTTTTTCGGTTCGACATTTGCCTTTGCAAATTGTACGCGTTGTGCTTTGGAAACGTTTTTTTCTTTCGCTTTACCAGCTCCCAACTGTACAGCAACGTATCCGTCCTTTTCCAAGGTCCGAACACCGACAACTTCACAATTATTCACTTTCAAGACAGTCACTGGAACGTGAACGCCTTCATCCGTAAATAAGCGTGTCATGCCAACTTTCTGAGCAATAATACCTGTACGCATGACTTTTTCCTTATAACTTAATCTCAACATCCACACCGGCGGACAAGTCGAGCTTCATTAAAGCATCAACTGTTTGCGGCGTCGGATCAACAATATCAAGCACTCTTTTATGAGTACGGATTTCAAACTGTTCCCGAGATTTTTTATCAACGTGCGGGGAACGGTTCACTGTAAACTTTTCGATACGAGTCGGCAAAGGAATCGGTCCCTTTACTTCCGCACCGGTTCTTTTCGCTGTGTTGACGATTTCACGAGTTGACTGATCCAGCAACCGGTGGTCAAAAGCCTTTAAGCGAATTCTGATATTTTGACTATCCATTTTTTTAACCTTATTTCTCTTCTACTCGAAATGATGTCCAAACATCCATTTTTCTAATAATAAAAAAACCTTTTAGCAACCATCTCGAGCAGCTAAAAGCACCTTGCCCCGACTCTGATTGGAAACTCTGCCCATCGGCCGGAACCCTTAAGAACAAGACGGTAGGAAGGTCTTTAACACCTTCGCCGGCTTGGAAAGTGGGGTAAGTATGACAACTTTTTGCTTTCTTGTCAAGTCTTATTTTAAAGATTTTTTAAGGATTATAGGGACTCCCGAATTTTTCTGTCCGTTCCTATTGACGAATTAAAAAGTTTTCATGATCTAATCCATGCGTTTTTACTATTCACAACCAGTTCCGTCTGAAGTCACAGTTCCGTTACAATATCGACAAAGACCATTTACATAATATCTGTTAGAGCATTTTATGCAATCTTCTTTTGTGGAAGCATAGGTTGCCTGCGATGAACATAAAACGCACGTCCTATCGTTTGATGAATAAAACCGATTGGAACACTGTGAACATGTTTCGGCATTGGTTGTCCAAACAATTTCTCGAGAATCTGTACAATCATAGCATTCTGATCCAGAACCAAACTGCCCTTCCGGACAATCCCATAAGCAGGCTGTCCCATTATCAATAACGGTTCCTGTACAAGGATAACAAGTATTCGCTATATAATATCTGTTAGGGCACCTTAAACATTCTTCTTCCGTCGTGTTCCAACCCTGCTGGATTGAACATAAAACACACGTTCTATCGTTTGGTGAATAAAACCGATTGGAGCATTGTGAACATGTTTCGGCATTGGTTGTCCAAACAATTTCTCGAGAATCTGTGCAATCATAACATTCTGCACCGGAACCAAACTGCCCTTCCGGACAATCCCATAAGCAGGCTGTCCCATTATCAATAA
>CALGXF010000069.1 GCA_937935995.1 uncultured Alphaproteobacteria bacterium | reverse complement strand
GAATCCCCGTTGGGTCTTCTCATCCTCCCGGCACTGCCAATAAAAAAAGGCTGCCGGGATATATTGCGGCGCGCTCAGAAGAGTTGGAAATTCCCATCGCAACAGCGACGGGTCCCTTTCCGGCTTCGCCTGACGAATCCCCGTTGGGTCTTCTCATCCTCCCGGCACTGCCAATAAAAAAAGGCTGCCATTCGGCAACCTTTTTTTTATTGGCGCGCTCAGGAGAATTCGAATCCCCAACCTTCTGATCCGTAGTCAGATGCTCTATCCAGTTGAGCTATGAGCGCATAATCCAAACAAACCCCGATGAGCCAATCAAACCTAAAATAACCGCTCTGCGGGCGAATGTGAAGTTGTTATATCCGATTCTTTAAATAAATGCAAGCCCTTTTTTATGCATTCACGCGACTTTTTGGTGTCCCCACCCAAAACGGCACATATCCTGACCCCGAATGAGCCGCAATTTCAACCGGCTCAAAAACCAACCCTTTATCGCTGGCAGGAACCAAATTCCGTAATGTTTTCATTTTGTCATGCGGTACATGAGTCAATACCAATTTCCAAAAAAGCTCTTCCACATACGCCGGGTCTTTCAAAGAATAATGATAGGCAAAATTATTCCACGCTTTTTTATCTTGCGAATAAGCTTTATCCATCAATTTTAATCCCAACGCCGCCGGCGAATCCATTTCTATTGTTTCGGCACCAAACATAGCATTGTGAAATTTAAAAGACGTATAATGAAATTGATCCCGATAAAAACCGGCAACCGCCCGAATCCCGTCTTCCGCAGACCGTGCAGCCGTTTCATTTTGAGCCGCATTTGCTTTACAATACGCCGCATATAAAACCGAAACACCGACTTCATAATCAAAGAACATTTTTTCCTGATCCGTCAAAGACGCTTTCTTTTGTTTCAAAGCATCCGACTGTGCCAACGAAAAAGATTTCGTAAAATAAGCATCCTGATTGTCCGAACTGTTCAACCGTTCGGCCATTTTCATAAACCGTTTGGAGGCAGCCAAAGCAACCAAGCATTCGGATAATTTAGAATAAAGATGCGGCTCGCTTTGTTGAAGCGCAGAAAATCCCAATTGTTCCATCGCCTGCGGGGTCGGCAGATAAATGATTTTATCCCATACCTGCACTCGAGGGTCTGCGCCATCCGTATTATTCATTTATTTTACTCCTACTTTTCCTTTTAAAGGCTTCTTACCTTACGAATCAGTACTCGAAAAAGTACATTTTAACGAAAGCACAGATTCATGTCAAGAATTTCTTAACAAATAGTTAACAAAATGCACTTCACAAGGCATTGTGCCGAAAATTGTTTTAAAAACAAGACGAAAGCCTATAAAAATCTTTTTTCAAAGGCGCTAAAAACGGGCATTCATTCCTTTTCAAAAACGAATCGGAGCCGCAATACGGGACATTTATTCGTATTCGCCTCATCATACAAAAGTATGGGGTGTGCTTTCTTTTTTTCCCACTTAATTACCAAAATTCACTTTTTTATTGATTTTGCTCCTATTTTAGCCTACAATGAAAGATGTAGTTGCCCATAAGGCAATTACGAGTACCTTCAAAGGTACGGGAACTGTCAGAAGTTCTTATTGTCGACGGCGTTGGATAAACGTCGAAAGCTGTTCACCAAGACAGCAAACATATCCCCGATCTTTATGGTCGGGGAGCTTGTAGCGAATGTTCAGAGAGATTCGAACCCTCTTAAAGGCCACAAGAATCATTTTCGACAATATGATTTCTGAACTCCCCGACCACCTTTGTAGGTGGTTTTTAACTTTTTACGGAGGACAGAAATGACTGATTTAAAAAAACGTTTAAAAAAAGCCGCTGCAATTGCTACCGCCGCGACAGCAACGATGGCGGCAACCTTTGGTGGTGCAGTTGCTATGGATACTTTAAAGGATTCATTCAAGTTCGAACAAAAAGTAAGCAATAAACAATTACAATATATTAACGAGGCAAACGAAATAAACGCAGAGGCGCATGCTGTTTTCAACAAAATTAAAACATGCCCCGGCTTTGAAACTGCAAAAGAAGCCGAAGCTATACTTACTGATACAGGAGAAACGTATGTTAGAATTACGCCCCAACCTAAAAATAACGTTTACCCGCAGGACAGAATGGAGTACGATTATTACCAACTTCAGAAAGACGGAACATTCAAATATGTTGATTTCGATATAGTACCGAGTAGCACGAATATAGTTCAAGAAATACTAAAAGGAAATTTGGAAAAAGGAAGTTCAAAAACATACACCTTTAAAAACGGAACTTACCAATTGCATATAGAAGAGTTAACTCGTGATCCTAAAAAAAAGGATCAAGTATTATCTAGATTTACCAAAATGGCACACGGAGGTCTGGGAAATGAATGTACTCAAATCCAAGACCGTGATAAGAAAGTTTACTTCCATAAAGAAGAAAACCGGGCATACCTTATTATTAATGATAACGACGGCAACAGAACTTATTTTCCCGAAGGTTTACTAAAAGCAGAACCTATGCCGAAAAAACCAAAGTCAACTTCCCAAATCGTGGCAAATCGCTTACAAGCAGAACGTTAAGGAGGAAATCATGCAGTGGGTTCAAGCATCTTACTATCTGTTTCAAGTAACAAAGCAAAACAAGCCGGTTGTTGAACTTTTAGATGTGGGAGATGAACCCACTGATCCGGTTTTAATCTATGACGGGAAAAATCATGCCCTTTTGCATCGCAATAATCAAACGGGCATCATTTTGGATTATTTAAATCCGATGGCACAAGCCTTGCTTAAACAATCCGCATCGATTGCCGTTTGTGAATATAATGCCCGGACACAAAACATTCAACGTTTGTATGATGTCCCGGTTCACATATGTGATACGCCTCTTCAAATTACACTTTTACCTTCGAAAGGAGAACAAAATGACGCAGAAAATCGTTAAAGAAAAAATCGTTCAAAAAGCGGCAAAAACAACAGCGGCTGAATTAGCTGCCGTTGAAGCTTTGCCGGTTCGAACAGCCGCACGCGTTGCCGAAAAAATCACCAAAGATCCTGCCGTCGGTGATGCGACTTTAGTCGCCGGAACAGCAACAGCTGCTGCCGGGGCGTGGGTATTTGAGGGATTGGCAATCGGAACCATTGCAGCATCTACCAGTCTTGTTGTTTTAGCCGGAATCCCGTTTTTGGCCGGTGCCGGCGTCGCTATCGGTTTTTATTTATACCACAACATGAAAGACAAAACGGCCGTTCAATTAGAAGCAGCCGGTTTACAAGGTGTCGGAGAAGTCATTGAAAACGGCGTCGAAGCGCTTCCCAAAATGGCTCACGAACGGCTGAAAAGAAAACAGATTGAAGCGGCTTTAACGTCCGAACAAGCTGTCAGAACGTAAAAAGGAGGGAAAAATGCCTTTTAAGAAAATTAAAGGATTCAACGTTGGTGGTGATAATCCGCCGGACGAAGAAACACAAAAAAGGCTGGAAGAGGGAATAAAACGTGCCCTTTCCAACAAATACGCGACAGGACTAAATTTGCCAAACGATGTCGCTAAAGACCTACTCAAAAGTCCGGAAGAGAGCCTCAAAGCTCTGGATGAGGGTCTCAAAGCTCTGGACGATTTACGCAAACAGATGGAAGAATTCGGCAAGCGTCTGAAAGAACTCGGCAAACGGCTGGAAGAACGTATCGGACCTCTTGAAAAGCTTGATGTCAACAAAGGAAAATTCCGCACAAATCCGTCAGAGGAATACCAAAATCTCATCAACGTCAACGGTCATTCATGGGGGTCTGCGCTGAAAGAAGAATTAAATAAGCGCACGCAAATTGACCGACGCGAAGAATATAAGCGTTCGATTGTCAATCCTATGTCCGCGCCGACTTATGAACAATGGCTGGTTCAAACATCCGCTATGGAGGCGGCCGCCGGAATAGTCGTCACGCCCGAGTCATACGCCAAATACAACTCTTATCTGGCGAATGAAACCGAATCTAAAAAGAGAATAGGCGGCCGGCCGATGTCTTTTCTTGAATATATGGGCAAGAAAAAGCAAACATCCAAGCCGCCTTTGCTTTTTACGGCCACACCAAAAGACAGATAAAACAAACAAATGCTTGCATAAAAAACGCTTGCTCTTTTGTTTATTTTGTTGTATAAAGGAAGCCTTTCGAGTCAAACAGGCAATGGGATGCCTGCAGACACTGGTTTAATTTAACATAAGGAAAATAAAATGCCCAAAATGAAAACAAAAAGCGCTGCCAAAAAACGGTTTACCGTTACAGGCACCGGCAAAATCAAAAGAACAACGGCTTATAAACGTCACTGTTTAGCCTGCAAAACAACAAAAATGAAACGTCAAGCCCGCGGCGGTCGTATCTTGGATAAGACCAACTTCAAGGCAGTTATTCGGTTCATTCTTGGCAAATAAGGAGTTTTAAAATGGCTAGAGTTAAAAGAGGCGTTGTCGCCCATGCAAAACACAACAAAGTTCTGAAACTTGCAAAAGGGTACACAGGACGCAATAAAAACGTCTTTACGGTTGCTAAAGAAAAAGTTGAAAAAGGCTTACAATACGCTTATCGCGATCGGCGCAAGAAAAAAACGACTTTCCGTGCTTTATGGATTGCGCGTATTAACGCCGGCGTGCGGGAACAAGGATTGACTTATTCTCGATTTATGAGCGGGCTGAAACAGGCCGGAATCGAACTGGACCGCAAAGTCCTGGCAGATATTGCTTTGAATGATTCTGCTGCTTTTGCCGGTTTGGTCGAAAAAGCCAAGGCGGCGTTGAAAGCTTAAAAACAAAAGCATTCAAAAATTAAAAGGGCCGTCCTCTTGACGGTCCTTTTTTATTGGGGTATTCTACCGCTACTTTATGCTTTGACAAGGAAAGAACAATGGATACATTAGAAACACTGAAACCACAAATTTTAAAGGACATTGATGAAGCGGCTTCATTGGCTGCGCTGGATGACATTCGCGTGGCCGTTTTGGGCAAAAAAGGCTCTTTGACCGAAATGATGAAAACATTGGGGCAGCTCCCGCCGGAAGAACGGAAAACGGCCGGACAAACGCTTAATTTAATCAAAACGGAAATCAACGATGCGCTGGATGCCAAAAAGAAAGCATTGGAAGAAAAAGAATTAGAACAGCGGCTGGCAACGGAATCCGTTGATGTTACATTGCCTGCCCGCCCGCAACAGCAAGGGCGTATTCACCCGATTGCGCAAGTCATGGAAGAAATGTTGACCATCTTCGCGCAAATGGGTTTTGAGTTGGCAGAAGGCCCCGATATTGAAGATGACTTCCATTGTTTCGAAGCATTAAACTTTCCGCACGACCACCCGGCACGTCAAATGCAAGCGACTTTCTTCATGCAAGACGGAGATGGTTTGATTTTGCGGACTCACACGTCTCCGGTTCAAATCCGCACGATGGAAAAGAAACAACCGCCCATCCGGATTGTCGCGCCCGGACGTGTTTATCGGTGCGATTATGATATGACTCATACGCCGATGTTCCACCAAATCGAAGGGCTGGTTATTGATAAAGAAACCAATATGGGACATTTAAAAGGTGTGTTGGTGGACTTTATGAAACGCTTTTTCGAAGTCGATGATGTGCCGATGCGCTTTCGGCCGTCTTTCTTCCCGTTTACAGAACCGTCTGCCGAAGTTGACATCGGGTGTTCGCGTGAAAACGGTGAATTCAAAATCGAAGCCGGCAAAGGTTGGATGGAAGTGTTGGGATGCGGCATGGTTCATCCGAACGTGATTAAAAACAGCGGATTGGATCCGAACGAATATCAAGGCTTTGCGTTCGGTTTCGGCGTTGACAGATTTGCGATGTTAAAATACGGCATTCCGGATTTGCGCTCGTTCTTTGATGCCGACATGCGCTGGATTAAACATTACGGCTTTTTGCCGTTGGATGTACCGACTGTCACAAGCGGATTAAGTTTAAACGGAGGACAAAAACGATGAAATTTTCTCTTTCTTGGTTAAAAAATTATTTAGATACGACGGCCTCTGTGAATGACATTGCCGACACATTGACGGCTATCGGTTTGGAAGTCGAAGAAATTGAAGACAAAGCAACGGCTTTGCAGGGTTTTATTGTCGGTGAGATTAAAACGGTTGAAAAACACCCGAATGCGGACAAATTAAATTTGTTAACGGTCTGGACGGGGAAAGAAGCTTTACAAATCGTTTGCGGCGCCCCTAACTGCAAAGTCGGGATGAAAGGTGTTTTGGCTTTGCCCGGCACAAACATTCCGAAGTTCAATGAAGTCTTGCAAAAAGGCGTTATTCGCGGCATTGAAAGTCAAGGCATGATGTGTGCTGAAGACGAATTGTGTTTAGGGGAAGATCACACGGGCATTATCGAGCTGGACACAGATGCGCCGGCCGGCACGCCTTTTGTGGATGTGTTAAAACCGGATGTTGTGTTTGATGTGAATGTAACACCGAATCGCGGCGATTGTTTCGGAGTTAAGGGCATTGCCCGGGATTTAGCGGCAGCCGGCATCGGTACATTGAAGCAAACGGATGCAACGCCTGTTAAAGGAACGTTTAAAAGCCCGGTATCGGTCACGATAACAACGCCGGACTGTCCGGTCTTTGTCGGGCGATACATCAAAGGCGTAAAGAATGGCGAAAGCCCCGATTGGTTAAAACAAAAATTGCTTTCTGTCGGGTTGCGGCCGATTTCGGCATTAGTGGATGTCACCAATTATTTTAACATCGGTGAATGCCGGCCGTTGCATGTTTTTGATGCCGATAAACTCACCGGCAACATCACGGTTCGGTCAGCCAAAGACGGTGAAAAGATTCAAACGCTGGATGACAAAGAATACACGCTGGCGGAAGGAATGGTTGTTGTCGCGGATGACAAAAACGCGCAAAGCATTGCCGGTATCATGGGCGGTATTGACACGGCTGTGTCAAAAGAAACGCAAAACGTGTTTTTGGAAGCAGCATTTTTTGAACCGCTCTCCATTGCTAAAACCGGCAGAACGTTAAATGCGGAATCGGATTCCCGGTCTCGGTTTGAACGCGGCGTAGATGCTATGGCTACCGTTCAGGGAAATGAAAACGCCACGCAAATGATTTTAGATTTGTGCGGCGGAGAAGCATCTGAATTGGTCATTGCCGGCCAAGTCCCCGACAAAACACGTCAAATTGATTTTGATTTCGGGTTGGTTGAAAAGTTGTGCGGAATTGCGTTAAGCCCTGCCGATGCAGCTTCTATATTGGAAAAGTTAGGCTTCACAGTCAACGGTTCGACGATCACGGTTCCGTCTTGGCGATACAATGATGTGTTCGGCCCCAATGATATTGTGGAAGAAATCGTTCGTATTTACGGATATGACAAATTGCCGGCTTTACCGATGCGGGCATCAGACATTGTCATTTCAACATTAACACCGGCACAAAAACGAGAAGTTGCCGTTCGACGGGCTTTAGCAAACGCCGGTTTATGCCAAGCGGTGACATGGTCATTTATGGACAGTTCTCTTGCGGATTTATTCAACAGCAAAAAAGTGATGATTCAAAATCCGATTGCGTCTGATTTAAATGAAATGCGCCCCAGTTTAATTCCGAACTTGTTGTCTGCAACCAAACGAAATTTAGACAGAGGACAGACAAGTGTTCAACTTTTTGAAGTCGGTCCGGAATTTTTCGGCGTCCAACCGGGACAACAACGCATGGTTGCTTGTGCCGTTCGAGCGGGAACAACACACGACCGTCATTGGGATGACAAAGGCCGGTCCGTTGATTGTTTTGATGCAAAAGCGGATGCACTTGCCGGATTGGCAGCTGCCGAAGCGCCGGCGAATGCTCAAATTTACAAACAAGCTCCGGCCTGGTATCACCCGGGTCGTTCGGGTAGTTTAACGCTCGGCAAAAACGTGTTGGCACATTTCGGTGAAATTCACCCGAAAATTTTAGCAGCTTTCGGAATAAAAGTACCGGTTGTTGCCTGCGAAATTTATTTGGATAACATCCCGATGCCCAAAGCAAAATCTAAAACGCAAAAACCGTTGAAAGCATCTAACCTGATGCCGTTGTCGCGTGACTTTGCATTCGTGATGGATACCAAAGTAGAAGCGGCTAAATTATTGGGCGCTATTCATTCCGTCGACAAAGAACTCATTCAAGATGTTCGAATCTTTGACGTTTATGAAGGAGACAAACTGCCGGCCGGCAAAAAATCGTTAGCGGTCGAAGTTGTCATTCAACCGATAGAAAAAACATTAACGGATGAAGAAATCGACAGCTTGTCTCGGCGCATTGTGGCTTGCGTCAATAAAAACACAGGTGCCGAATTGCGGTCATAAAATCCAAAGATTATCCCCCGTCATCCGGCGGGGGAATGGACTTACCGGACAAAGTAGATATATTAAAGAAAGGGTCGCCCCGCGTGAGGCAGGGGGTCGGGGCGACACTTGGGAATTTTGGTCGATTGTACCGCCGATTTCATTTACCGGCCCGGGCGTTGTCGGATAAATGTATCGGCGGGGCGCCCTCCCGCGCCCTTTCGCCCCGCCGATACCAATCATACATGGGATGAAACCACAGAAACGTGCGTATAAAAAAAGCTCCCTTCACGGGAGCTTTTATTTTATTTTGAGCCGATCGGGCCGATTAACATGCCCATTGACTTGCCTTCTAACTTCGGCTCCTGTTCCACTTTGCCGAGCGAGGCTAATTCTTCTTTGATGCGGTTCAAAACATCCAATCCCTGTTCTTGATAGGACATTTCACGCCCGCGGAATTTCAATGTAAATTTGACTTTGTTTCCGTCTTCCAAAAAACGGCGCGCACTTTTTAATTTCACTTCGAAATCGTGCGTATCAATCATAGGAGTCAATTTTAGTTCTTTGACCTCAACGACTTTTTGTTTCTTTTTCGCTTCATTCTTGCGTTTTTGCAATTCGTATTTGTATTTGCCGTAATCCAGCACTTTACAAACACTTAAACCGCCGGCCGAAGAAATTTCGACCAAATCCAAATCAGCCTCTCTTGCCTGTTGCAACGCTTCACGCAAAGAAACAACACCGACATTCGTTCCGTCTGCCAAAATCAAACGAACTTCTTTGGCAGTGATTCGTTCATTCGCTTTCGGCCCTTCATCTGGCGCCGGGCCAAAGCCATTATTATTTTCGATAACTATTGTAGCCTCCTATTATTGTTAAACACATGAAAAGGTGTCCTTTTCACTCAATAGAATACTTATTTTTTTGACAGAATCAAGGATTTTTATATATACTATCCGCATGAAATACATTCGAATGCTCTTTTGGGTTCTTTTCCTGCTGCCGACTTTGGTTTTCTCTCAAGACAAAGCGCCGGATTCCGACACCGATTGGATTCGTTTTTTCGAAGCGGTTGACACTTTTGTAACACAGACGCGCCAAGACATTCAAGAAGCCCGAAATAAGCCTCAAACGGATTTAAGTCGCCTGGAATGGGCGAATCTTTTATTTTGGGATGAACAAAATGTCAGCCCGTTGACGGGAACGCGCGGCAGTTCTTCGAGGATAACAACCCCATTCGGTTCGGTTCAATTATTTACGGACGTTGTCGGTACACAAAATCAAAACTCGATTTACGGCGTCGTCGATGTCATTATTGAAAAAGGATGGCGCGTCAATCGGCCTGTTTTCCAAATTCAGGAAACAAAAAACATTCAATCTGTTCAATTTTTCACCCCAACCGTTCCGCCGTTAAAAGAAAATACCGGCAAACCGTATGTCATGAATGCCGTTTTTCCGTTTTTATTGAAATTAAATCAACCGGGTCTCCCTGTTTCTCTGTCCGTAACGGTTGAATTAAATGCGTGCTCACCAGAAACGTGCCTGACACAATCATATCCGCTTTCTTTGGAACTGGACGGGTTAAGAAACGAATCGTCCCCGTTTAAACCGTTTATCGCTTATGCATGGGCTTATGTGCCTCAGCCCGTTTCGCTTCCCATATACAGAGCGTCTGACGAAACGTTATGGATAGATATTCCGAACAAATATGCCATTGCAAATGATGATTATATCCTGTCATCCGATATACCGTTGACCATCACGCAAGAACGCATTATTCAAACCAATCAAGGAACACGTCTGATTTTAAAGACTGAACCATCTTTAAAAGGCAAACCCGTCCGATTGACTTATACGGGATCAAAAGGCATGTGGACAATAACAACACAAGCGCCGATTGAAAAAGAAATTCCGCAACCTTCCCCTGCCGGCAATTCATGGGGACAAACAGGATGGTTGTTTCTGATCGCATCCCCGCTTTTATGTTGGCTGCTTTTATCCAAACCGGACAATGAATATGAGGCTCGGCAAAAAGCACGCCAAACATTCTTTGTGTTCATTCCTATCGGCGTGGCAGCCGCTCTTTATTTCAGTGTTTTTCCGGTTCCTTACGGCGGCTTGTTTTCATCGTTTTTCTGGATAAGCGCCTGTATCCTGATTTTTATCATCATGTATGTTCTGCCGCAACCGCCGACACCGTTGACTTATGCCGTTTTAACCCTTATTGCACCATTGACTTATCTTGCACCCGTTTGGAACAATGCCGATTCCGGCCATGAAAAAGGCGCGCTTTGCCTTTATTTAACGGCCATGGCTTGTTTGCCTTATCTTCTTTTCTACCTTTTCCCGTACAGAACCGTCTGCCTTTTTAAACGAACACAAACATGGTCACCAAAGATTATTAAATTACCGTTGCTGGCCTGCGCTGTGTGGTATGCGTTGATGGGAAGTGCTTTGTTGATTAATCAGCGGATAAATTGGCCGGTTTATTCCCCGGAAACGGCTGAACAATTACTGGAACAAAATAAAATCGTTTTGGTTACTGTCGGGCCGGATTGGTGCATAACATGTACATTAAACCGTTTGAATTTAACGTATGTCGGTGTTGCCAAAACACTCCGGCAGCAAAAACGAATGACGTTGATGACAGCCCATAACAGCCCTTTACCTCAAGAACAAGCAAATTACCCGCAAAATGTCATCATGACACGAGACATCCCACACGGAGAAAAAGCTCCCGCTTTTATTCCCGATTACAGTATGCAGAAATTTTTTAATGTTTATTTAACTGTTCAATAAACTGCCGCGCCAACGCATCCACCCGTTCATTTTCGACATGACCGGCATGGCCTTTGACCCAAGTCCATTCAATTGTGTGTCGCTCGGCCAATTCCAAAAGCTGTTGCCATAAATCCGCATTTAAAACCGGTTTTTTCGAAGCATTTTTCCACCCTTTTGCAATCCATCCCGGCAGCCATTCGGTAAACCCTTTCATCACGTATTGACTGTCTGTATAAAGATGAATATGACAAGGTTGTTTCAGACTTTTTAAAGCCTCAATAACAGCCGTCAACTCCATCCGATTGTTGGTCGTTAAAACCTCTCCGCCGTTTAATTCTTTTTCTTGATTTTTATAGCGCAACAAAACGCCCCACCCGCCGGGACCCGGATTACCGCTGCATGCGCCGTCTGTATAAATATCGATTTCTTTCATATCGGTAATATGAGAAATTTTTACGCATTTTGCAATAAAAAAAGCAAAAACCTCTTTTCAAATAAAAAAACTGACCTATCTTTTAAATACAAGCAAACCGGATGAAACGGCGTGAAATGAAACCAAGATTATAAACAAAACTCTTGTCTATAGACGAAAGCTTATATTGATTTCAAATAAACACCCCTTATTTATCTTTATAGAGGAAAAAATATCACATTTTATTGCGATGCTTTTCAAAAGTATCCAACAAAAGTAGGAGAAATCGGTAAATTTGATTGAAAATTGCCAGTAAAGTAAATTTCACTTTCACCATTAAAAGAAGACAATTGAAATCATGACAAACGAAACATTTAGTAAAACATTAGGAAGACGAATCAGAGAACTCCGTAAGATGAACGGGATGAGCCAATTGGATCTCGCGAACGAAATGGAAGTGACTTTGAATACAGTTTCCGGAATTGAGTGCGGTAAAACATCTCCGAAATTGGATACGCTTTACCGAATGGCTTTGGCACTGGAAATCGGATTGGAAGATTTCTTTTCTTTCCCTGAAGAATTTCCCAGAGATAAAAACGTTCGTAAGAAAGTTGAAAACTTATCTCGCCAACTTTTACTGTTAGATGAACCGGTTTTGGATTTGGTTCTTGAGAACGTTAATCTGATGCTGAAAATGAGAGATAAAAAATAAACTTTTAATTCTTTCCTCCAAGAAAAAGGCAGCTTAAACCAGCTGCCTTTTTTTTAACGTCACCGACAAAAACGTTAGGCTACATGTACTTGCTTTTCCGTACAAATTTTATCTTCACGGAACCAAACACGTTCTTGATATTCACTTTGTTTGCCTTTGTTAAAATGGTTTAACGGGCGAAAATATCCCATCACCCGTGTCCATACTTCACAAGGTTGACGTTCTTCATCTGTTAACATAACTTTTTCCATTTTCATATCTCCCTTTGTATCGCTACATGTTTCATGATACGGCAAAATAGTTGTCAAATGTTTAACAAAAATATTTATTGACAGAACAAGACTTCCGAATTAAAACTAAATTCATAAAGGAAAGGGAATAAGGAATGAAATTCTTCAACCGTCAATCAATCCCCCCCCCCCCCATACCCCTTATAAGGTAGGTTTTCTCTCACTTTTTCAACATCGGCGACTTGATATTCGAACGGACAGTGAATTGTCCGACGCGGGAATGAATTTACCGGTCGGGATGGATGTACCCAAGAAAGGGTCGCCCCGACCCCCCGCATCACGCGGGACGATCCTTTGGAATTTTGGTCGATTGTGCTGCCGATTTCATTTACCGGCCGGGGCGGGCAAAACGAAAGCGTATCAATCATACGTGCGTTTTGACCGACACGCAAAGGCCGACGGATTGGACGCGATTTCAGGAAAAAGCATGGTTGAAATGCTGGCCGTTTTGGCCATCATGGGCGTGTTAGCCATCGGTGGGATTGCGGCTTATTCTTTCGCTGTATCAAAACATCGCGCCAACCAAATCTATAACCAAGTCGATTTACGCGCCATCGCTTCTTTCGGAAACCCTTTCGTCAGGCAAGCAACCCCCGGACAAACTTATCCGTTGGCCGGTTTTGACGAAGTCGTTGAAAGTATTACTTACCAACACAAAAAAACAACCGGCAACGGATATGACATTATCGCGTCTCATGTTCCTGAACGCATTTGCCGTCGGTTACAAGACATGACCTTTCCTGTTCCGAAAAGCGTGACGTTAAATGGGGCTGATTTGTCTTCAACATGTGGTTCGGATAATACGTTTGTTTTTTCTTATGACGGATTATCCATTGGCAAACCGTCCAGCGGTGTTGACCCCATAGATTGCACCTGTTCCGGATGCCAATCTTGCGAAAGCGGCGTCTGTCGAGATAATGACAATTTATGCGGTCCGAAAGAAATCTGCCAAAGTGGGAGTTGTGTTTGCGCGGCCGGTTACACAGAATGCGGCGGCAGTTGTTACACAACCTGTGCTGACGGATTTATGCGTGATCCCATTTCTTGTGATTGTGTATGTGAACCGCAAGATTGTCCCGAACATGCCTCATGGGATAGTGCAACATGTGCGTGCCAGTGTGAAGACGGTTATGAAATGTGCAATGGAGCATGTCACCCGGTGTGTGATGGTTCCGGGATGACAGGTTCTCGAGACCCGGACACCTGTGCCTGCACGTGCATTGAAGGCACCGATGCCGCCACGTGTGCCTGTCCTGCCGGGTACATTTATGTCAATGGCCAATGCCAACGATTCGAGTGCAGAGGCGGGCCCACGAGTTACAACTGTTATATCAATGGATTATTGTGCGGATATAATTGTGATTCTCTCGGACACAACTGCTCTAACGGGACATGCTATGCCGATGAATGTCAAGAGGGTCTTATTTTCCAACGCATAACACCTCCTTGGTATTTGGGCGGCAGTTATTTCTACGGATGCAACATTCCGGGAACAGACTGTTATCAACCTACCCCAACCCGATCACTTGTTTATTGCTTCGAACCATCTAGCATTAATCAATGCTGCGTAGCAACATCCGACGGTACTTGTTACAACGGTTTATGTGACGCATCAAAATGTCCGGCCGGTTCAACTTATTACCATTCACAAAACGCTGTCACCCCTTATCCGGTGACTGGCGGCTGCTTATTTGAAAATGGCGTAAAATGTTATCCGACAAATGAAACGCAAACACTTTGGAACTGCCAAGCATCAACCGGCATTACGTGCGATACCGCCTGTACTAATCCACCGGAATGTAATGGCACCTGTACTGAAGACAAATGTTTGGATGGTCAAACGTATGACCCTGAAACCGGTTATTGTTGCATCGGAGATATTTGTTGCAATTATAACCTTTCCTCTCCGGAATGTTACAAATCCGAACAGCGATGTGCCAGAAATTGCACCAATCAACCCGACAAATGCCATAACGGCAATTGTGTTGATCCGGGATGTGCTGCCGTCGGGATGACATACGGATACATTCCTTCCAAAGATGTTTGGGGTTGCCTGGATCCGGTTTCGGGAGACACCGGGATTGCTTGTTTTTACAATGTCGACTACAGTCCTGCCGAATGTCTTTATAATGGAATCGTATGCGGCCGACGATGTCAGTATGACGGCACCGAATGTCGTGAAGTTTATTTGCCGCAGTGTGCTTCAGAGGAACATTGCCCGCAAACCGGATATGATATGTCAGACGGATGTATCTGTGACGGAAGTACCACGACACAAAACGGCGTTTCGTATTGCTGCCCCGTCGGGCATACTTACACAAATGGCGGATGTACGTTAATAACCTGTGATACCGGGCAGATTGCTGATGAAAACGGGATTTGCCGAGACGCTTGTGAAAACAATACCGAAGTCACATCAACATGTATTTGCAGCGGCTCGACACATACAGATAAATTCAATCGCACAATTTGCTGTGATGCCAATCATACATGGGATGAAACCACAGAAACATGCGTATAAAAAAACCGCCCTTTACGGGCGGTTTTCACTGGTTTTATAAAAACTATTCGTCTTTATCTGCTTCGTCAATCAAAGCCAACGCTTCGGCAGGTGTTTTTGCCTGACGCAACGCAGCACAGACTTCCTCGTTGCGCAACAGCTTTGAAATTCGAGCCAATGCCTTTAAATGATCCGCACCGGATTCTTCGGGAACCAGCAGGAAAAAAATCAAGTCAACATTTTTGCCGTCAATTGATTCAAAATCCACCGGTTTCACACGCATAAACGCACAGAACAAATCCGTCAACCCGGCCAAACGCGCATGCGGAATCGCAACGCCCTTGCCGATGCCGGTTGTCCCCAATCGTTCCCGTTCCACCAAAGCATCAAAGACATTCCGGCTGTCGCATCCGATCACAGGACAAGAGATTTCAGCAATTTTCTCTAAAGTTTCTTTTTTAGAGGCGACATCCACATCCAAAAAGACGAGATCCGGTTTTAAAATTTCCGTAATTTTCATGGCATAAACCTATTATGATTTATCCTTCGGGTCAACCCAACCGATATTGCCGTCCGGACGACGGTAAACCATGTTCAGCCCGCCGTGTGCCGAATTTCTGAACATCAAAGCCGGTAAATCAGCCAAGTCCATCCGCATCACCGCACCGCATACCGAACAAATCGGCAATTCTGTTTGCATTTCGGCAATAATCACCGGCGCCGTTCCGGCCGGTTCTTGTTCCAAATCATCTTCGATAACGCTCATATCCACCAATTCGACTTTTTGAACTTGGTGATCCGTCAAACGATTCTTGTATTTGCGGAGTTGTCTTGCAATCCGGTCGCAAGCACGATCAAAGGCCAAATAAGCATCTCCGGCTTGGGCGCTGCCTTTCAACAAAGCCCCCGTCATCGGATGAACCGTTACGTCCGCTTTAATTTGTTCGCCTTCTCTGGAAAAAACGATTGTGGCATCCAGTGCCGTGTCGAAGTATTTTTCAACAACCGCAGACAGATTCTTTTCTGCATAAGCCTGCATGCTGTCGCCGACATTAATTTGTTTTCCTGTAATTGTAATTTGCATTTCTTTTATCCTAATTCAATAAAACCATAGAGTCATCAAAATAGAAGCCTTTGCATCAAAAGTCAAGGTTCTTTTCATATTGCCTTTTATGCAAAGCTTTGGCATACTCATCTCATGAAAAAACAACTCGCCCTTTACTGCCATTGGCCTTACTGCCTGTCAAAATGCCCTTATTGCGATTTTTATTCGATGCCGTGCCGGGCGTTTGACGAAGCGGCTTTTCTAAAGCGCTACACCCAAGAAATCAACAAAATTCCGGCTGATTATATCATAACCAGTGTTTTCTTCGGCGGCGGCACTCCCAGTTTAATGCCTTTGACGCTGACGGAAAGCATTTTAAATGCGGTACATGCTCATTTTTGTGTCGCTCAGGATGTCGAAATCTCGATGGAAGCCAATCCCGATGCTATTGATAAAGAAAAAATGACCGCTTTAAAAAAGCTGGGTATCAACCGCTTGTCTTTAGGCGTTCAGGCGTTGTCAGATGAAGCTTTGTCCTTTTTAGGGCGGCGACATACCGCCGAAACAGCCCGTCAACGTATCAACGAAGCCCTGACTGTTTTTGACAATGTTTCGATTGACCTGATGTATGCCCGTCCCGGTCAAACGGTTCAAATGTGGGAAGCCGAACTTAAGGAAGCGCTTCGTTTTCATCTCCCGCATTATTCTCTTTATCAATTAACCATCGAAGACAAAACACCCTTTGCGCGGCGCCGCCTGTCCATGCCGGACGATGAAACGGCGCGTGATTTATTTTTACAAACCGTTCATCAAATGCGTGCGGCCGGCATTTTGCTTTACGAAGTATCAAACTTTGCCAAACCCGGGTTTGAATGCCGCCATAACCAAGCATATTGGCGAAGTCAAGATTATGCAGGAATCGGTCCGGCCGCTCATGGTCGATTGAGATTAAGAGCCACCGAAAACCCGCGCGATGTGACGGCATGGTTAAACGGCGTTCAAACCGACACCTGTTTAACGCCAATCGAAAAAGAAGAAGAACGGATTTTAATGGGGCTTCGCCAACGAGAGGGTATCGTTGCCGGTTCTATTTCGCCCGATGCTATCAATACTGCCGTTCAAAAAGGATGGATTATCCGAAAAGGAAATCGAATCTGTCCGACTGATGACGGCCTAATCATGCTTAATACGTTGATTCTGGATTTGTGGCCGCAGAATCCGGCATAATCGTTTCCATTTGACGTTTGTATTCATTTTGAAGCCGGATGCGTTCCATGTTTTCTTTACGAACAGCTTCTTGTTCAAAATTAATCGACGGTTTTTGAATAACCCTGAATTGATTACGCGACACGATTTCCGTCATTCCCAGCAATCGTTCAGACTCGCCGGTCGGCGTTAATCGGAACAGCCCGTCCGTCCCCAAAAAACCGTGAATATTTGTCAAATTTTCTTTGGTAATTCCGCCGGTTTGAGACAAAACCGAAGCCAAAGCCACGGCATCATACGACAAAGAGGCCAATCGAATCGGTTTTTTACCGTATGTTTCTTGATATTTTTGGCTGAACCGTTCAAAGCCTTGCGTCGGAAGCGCCGAAAACTTGGCACCGGCCAACGCGCCTTCCAAAGTTAATGTCGGATCTTGCCATGTCGACGTACCGATAAACAAGACATCTCGAGGCGTCACATCATACAAAGCAAACAAAGACGCAATGGATTTCAATCGGTTTCCGTCATCTGCAATCAACAACGTATCAAAGTCAATTTGTTCCGCAACGGGAATTTGTTCTTTGTCTTCTTTAACATCCTCTTTTTTCTGTTTTTCCAAAATCTTAATATTTTTGAATGATTCCGGCAGTGTCTTTAACACGTAGGGTTCGAAATTAATAAAGGTCGGATTATAAATCGAAACAGCAGAAATGCGCATTCCACAAGCTTGTGCCGCTTTTTCGGCCGAAGCAACGGCAATATCTCCGGCTTTGTTATCCGGCGCCATAATGGCCAGACTTTGTTTGCCTTTTTCACACGCATAGCGCACGGAACGTTCTATTTGCTCCGACACCAACAATGCCAGCGTATAAACGCCCTCATCCACTTCATCCGTATCAGACGTAAAAGACACAACCGGAATTTTTTTAGCCCGCGCTTGACGACGAATAGCCCCAACTTCTCGCGCAAAAACAGGACCCAAAATCAAATCAACCTTGGCATCTGCCGCTTGTTCAAAAGCTTCTTTTGCGCCCTCGACCGTTCCTTTGGTATCGTAAAACTGCAAAACAAAGTTGTTGTTGGCAATGTCAAATTGCGCCATCATCCCGGCATTGCGTAAATCCTCGCCGATTTTGGCATCCTTGCCCGTTAACGGCAGCAACATGGCAACTTTAACATTCCGACTGAACACCGAATCCGTCATCAGATTATCATACAGCGGTTTTTCTTGATCATACGGCACAATTGATGCCGGAATCGCCGGAGAAATGGATTGTTGATACACATCTGACCCCGAACACGCAGCCAACAGGAAAAGTCCTGCCATAAAAATGAATTTATATAACCGAATCACGTTTGATAACCTTTTTTAACGAAAATCTGTTTTTTTCTATCTTCTTTTGATATACTCATTTTTGACAAAATTTGCAATAAGAAAGGATAAGATTCGTGGAAAAAGGACTCTATTTGGTATCGACCCCCATCGGAAACTTAAATGACATGACAGATCGCGCGCGTCAGACATTGGAACAAGCTTCCGTCATTGCCTGTGAAGATACACGTACAACCAACAAGTTATTAACGCTTTTAGGCATTTCAACAACGGCCAGAATGTTGGCTTATCATGAATACAATGCCGACAAAATGCGCCCGACGTTAATCAGCCTGCTTGAAAAAGGCGAAACCATCGCTTTGGTCAGCGATGCCGGCACGCCTTTGGTTTCCGATCCCGGATACCGATTGGTTCGTGATTGTTTGGATCAAGGCATTAACGTCTTTCCCATTCCGGGAGCAAATGCGCTGTTACCTGCTTTGCAATTATCGGGACTGCCGTCCGACCGATTTTTCTTTGCCGGTTTTTTATCTGCCAAGAAAAATGCGCGCCAAAAAGAGCTTCAAGAAATTGCGGCCGTGCCGGGAACTTTGATTTTTTATGAATCTCCTCACCGTGTGAAAGAAACCCTGACGGATATGTTGACGATTCTAGGCAATCGTCAGGCTTCTGTCGTTCGCGAAATTACAAAAAAGTTTGAAGAAACCAAACGCGGGACATTGTATGATTTGATTGCCGAATTTGCACAAGAACCCAAAGGAGAAATCGTCATTTTGGTCGACCGCCCAAAACCGGTTCAAGAAACGATTGATTTGGATAACATGTTAAAAAATGCGTTATCAACCGAAACCGTCAAAGATGCCGCAGCAAGCATTGCGAAAAAAACAGGTTTACCGAAAAAGCAAGTTTATCAAAAGGCGTTGGAATTAAAATATGACGAATAAAGTTTTGCAAGGATTGAGCGCGTATATCACCGGTTATTTAGCCGAACAAAAGGCGTGTTCTTTCCTGCAAAAGAAAGGGTATAAACTCATTGCCAAAAATACGCGAGCCAAACGCGGCATCGGTGCCAATGAAATTGACTTGATTATGAAAAAGGACAAGACCCTTGTTTTTGTCGAAGTTAAAAAACGCGCCTCTTTGGCGGACGGCGCTTATGCCATTACACCCACCGTTCAAAAACGGATTTACCGCGCGGCCGAAATTTTCTTGGCACACCATCCGGAATTTTCCGATTATTTTTGCCGATTTGATGCTGTTTTGGTTTGTCATGCAAAAGAACCTGTTCATTTAAAAGATGCATGGCGAGGGTAAAATGAAACAAGCGGCCTTTTTGTGCGGATGTTGTTTGCTGGGAGCCTGTTCGTTTATCGGTACCGCCTACAACGTTGGCAGCAAAGTCGGTGCGGTTGTTTTGGATGAGCGGTCTTTAAAAGATGACTGGAACGATACACAGGTCAACATTCAAATTCGATCCGAACTGATGGCGATTAAACCGACATATGCCCTTGACATTGAAATCACGGTTTTTGAAGGCGAAGTCATGCTTAACGGCGCTTTGCCGACGGTAGAAGATATTGAAACAGTCGTTGAAACGGCTTGGCAACCGCCCAGTGTCACAAAAGTTTACAATCACATCCGCGTTCAAAATCCATCAGATATTTTGGCCACCTCTGACGATGCGTTAATTGCCAGCACTATTCGAACACGGTTGCTCTTGACTCAATCGATTTCTTCTGTCAATTATAAAATAACAGTGGATGAAGGAACGCTTTACGTGATGGGCATTGCCAAAAATCAACAAGAATATGATGCCGTCATGAATATTATTTACGCCACAAACGGCGTTGAAAAGGTTATTTCACATGTCAGAAAATCCTATCAGCAATGAAGAACTGTTGCGGTTATTGCTTTCGTTTGTTCCCGAAAACAATGAAGCGTTAAAAGAAAAAGCACTTTTACTGGCCACTTTCGGCAACTTGAAAGAAGCAATTGCTGCCATGGAAAAATACATCGCTTTTGCCAAAGGTGAAGAGATGGATTTAACCAAAGACACCGAACTTCTCGAAAAAATGAAGTCTTATTTGAACTGAAAATAAAAAAATTTAGGGATTCTGCCGAGTCGCGTTTTATGAGCTTTTCTGCGCTTTTCCGAGTCGGTTAAGAGATTCCCTGATGCGACTCGAGAAAAATTTTTTCATTTTTTTCTTGCATCCCGGCGACTCGGCTGCTTATAATGTCTTTAAAAGAGCGAACATCACGCGCAAGGGAGACAAAAATGGCACGCAAAGTATCGTTAAACATAGATGAAAGATTGTACGCAAAGCTGGAAAGCCACGCCCACAAAAATGGTGAAAGCGTCCAAGATTTCCTCGTCCGCGCTGTTTGTGATGCACTGGACATGTGGGATGACTTTTATGATTGCGACGACGCCATTGAAACAAAAGACACATGCCCCAAAATGCATTTTTTCGTTAACGGTTAATTTCTCCTGTAAAAAACCAACGCCCCACACCAAATGGGGCGTTTTTGTTTTTTAAACACATTCTTCTTCAAAAGGCAAAAAACCTTTACTCTTCATGTTTTATTAAGGATTTTGAACTATATCTGTAAAAAGGAGATATTTTATCATGGCAAAAAATGTGTTTTTCACAGTCGGATTAACCCTTCTGATGTCAAGTATGGCCTTAAATGCGGCCGCAGTTGACCCTTTCGGCGTTTATCAAAATGACAAAGTTCCGGTTTGTCAAAAACCGGATATGTCCAAAGAACTGACTCTGTTGGATGCTATGGAAATCGCCGTTTGCGAAAGCCCGACATTGAAAGCCAGCTATTTATCTACTCAAGTTTCTGCCGCCAGTTACGGGCAAAGCCTTTCCAATTATCTGCCAACGCTCAATGGAACGGGTTCGCTTGATCAAACCAGCACCAAAGTCGACGGCGACGGTCATTCGGATTTAACCGACACATCCGCGCGCGTCTCATTAAACTGGCTTTTACTGGATTTCGGAGGGCGTTCCGGTACGGCCGATAAATTCAAAAGCTATTTATCTTCTGCTTACTACGGGTACGATAACACGCTTCAAACAACGCTTTATAATGTCGCCGATAAATATTACAGCGTTTTATCGGCTGAAGAAAAATTTGAAGGTTTGCAAAAAAGTGAAGAAGCTTCTAAAAAAGCATTCGAAGAAGCGAACAGCCGTTATAAACTGGGATTGGTTCCGTTAAGTGACAAACTCCAAGCAGAAACCGCTTATGCGCAAGCGCGCCTTGAAACCACCGTTGCCAAGAAAACAATTGCGCTTGAACGCGGTAATTTAGCCAATTTATTAAACCTTCCGCCGTATACTTTGTTTAAGTTATATCGTCAGGACAAAACCATCGAAGACAAAGTCAAGTTGGGAGATATTGAAAAGCTGATCACAACAGCGCTTGAAAACCGGCCGGATTACAAAGCCAAACAAAAAGACAAAGAAGGAGCTGCTTTTAATGTTGAAACAGCAAAAGCCGGTCATTTACCGACATTAAGTGCTGTCGGTTCCGCAAGTGCCGGCAAAGAAGTTCGATTCGGCGAAGACGGAACTTATAACAGTTCTATCGGATTGCAATTATCGATTCCGATTTTCTCCGGGTTCGATCAATCCTACAAAGTCGGGCAAGCACGGTATGAATTGAAACAATTGGAAGAACAAGTCAATCAATTAAAAATAGACATTGAAAATGAAGTCTGGGCGGCGGTTCAAGATTACAAAACATCTTATCAAACGCACCAAATCAGCAAAACCCTGTTGGCGAGTGCCGAAGAATCCGAACGCGTTGCTTTTGCTTCTTATAAAGTCGGCAAAGTCAATATCTTAACATTGCTGGATGCGCAATCGCAGCTGGCCAGCGCCAGAATTGAATACTCAACGAGTTTTTATAATTTTATGATTGCAAAAAACAACCTCATGCGTGCTTTGGGGCAAATGGAGAAAAAAGGATGAAAAAATTTATCATTGTTGTCGCTGTGATTTTTGCAGCTGTGGTCGGTCTTTATTATATCATCAAACCGTCGGACAAACTCACATCACGTCAGTTTGAATTTATCACTGTCGAAAAAGGCGACGTGACCGAAAAAGTAACGGCAACCGGCACGCTACAACCGATTAACGTTGTGAATGTCGGGACTCAGGTTTCCGGGATTATTGAAAAAATTTATGTCGATTATAACGACGAGGTCGCAGAAGGTCAGCTGTTGGCAGAATTAGATAAATTTTTGTTGCAAGAAAACTTAAACGAAAGCAAAGCGCAGCTGGATTTGGCAAAAA
Organism: uncultured Alphaproteobacteria bacterium; assembly: GCA_937935995.1. Lineage (GTDB taxonomy): Bacteria > Pseudomonadota > Alphaproteobacteria > CAAHEQ01 > UBA3637 > CALXXA01. The sequence continues at coordinate 13,137 of CALGXF010000069.1, read as the reverse complement.
GTAAGCTGAAAGTAGCCGAAATGAATTACAATCGGTACAAAGATTTGTATAGTCAAAAGCTGATTGCCAAAGCAGAAATGGAAGATGCCGAAATCAGTCTGGCTTCGGCGGAATCGGATTTGTTAAGCGCACAGGCCGGTTATAACAAAGCGCAACAAAATATCGATTATGCGTTGATTACCTCTCCTGTTTCCGGGACGATTATTTCCAAAGAGGTTGAAGAAGGACAAACAGTTGCAGCGTCTTATTCCACGCCGACGTTGTTTGAAATCGCGGAAAATTTAAAACTGATGCAAATTGAAGCTTCTGTTTCCGAAGCAGACATCGGCAAGATTAAAAACGGAATGAATGCAGAATTTACAGTCGATGCTTATCCGACTGAAACGTTCTGGGGGACGGTGAAACAAATCCGGTTGAATCCGACGGAAGAACAAAACGTTGTTATGTACACGGTTATTATCGAAGTCAATAATGACGATAAAAGATTGTTGCCCGGCATGACGGCATTCGTGACGGTTTTAACGGCCGAGAAAAAAGACGTTTTGCGCATTCCGAACACGGTTGTTCAATTTAAACCGAATGCAGCTTTGCGACAAAAAATGATTGGCCAACGACCTGTTAATTTAAAAGCCACACAGGCAGTTGTTTACAGTTTTGAAAACGGTCAAATCAAACCGCATGTCATCGAGTTGGGATTATCGGATGTTATGTATGCCGAAGTTGTGGAGGGTGTTAAAGAAGGAGATAAATTAATTTCCGAATTCATTTCCACGACATCCAAATCTTCCGGCGGATTTGGCGGCGGGCCGCGACCGTAAAGGAAAACCGTTCATGTCTAAACAAGTCGTTGTTGAAGTCAAAGATTTAAAGAAAACGTACTACATGCCGGGCGGCATGAGCCAAGATGTTTTAAAAGGCGTTTCTTTTTCAATTGAAGAAGGTGATTTTGTTGCGATTATGGGACATTCGGGTTCCGGTAAATCGACGTTGATGAATACGCTCGGGTGTTTAGACAGACCCACCAGCGGTACTTATTTATTGGCCGGCCGGGAAATATCCAAACTGTCGGACGAAGAATTGGCCGTCGTGCGCGGGCAAACGCTCGGCTTTGTGTTTCAAAATTTCAACTTGTTGATGAAACGAACCATTGCCGATAATGTTTCGCTGCCTCTGTTATATCAAGGTGTCGGCAAATCCGAAATGTATGAACGAGCAAAAGCCATGATTGAAAAGGTCGGCCTGAAAGGATACGAAGACCGTGTTCCCAATCAGCTTTCCGGCGGAATGCAACAGCGTGTTGCCATTGCGCGCGCTTTGATAAACAACCCGAAAATCATTTTGGCCGATGAACCAACCGGAAATCTGGACAGTCAAACATCTGATGAAATTATGGCCTTTTTCCAAAATTTAAACAAAAGCGGCATCACCATTATTTTGGTGACTCATGAACCGGACGTGGCTATGTATGCCAAACGATTAATCCGCATTGCGGACGGCGTCGTTGAATATGATGGTTCCGTTCAAAAATACATGGAAAGGAAAAAATGAAAAAAATTCTTTTAAGTATAATCGGACTTACTTTTTGCATGACTGTCCAAGCACAATCCCAAGCGTCCAACCGTATTGTTTACGGCAATCATCAGGCAGATATTGAGCTTGAAGAAGTAAGCCCCAATGAAGCCAACGTTTACCTATCCAACCCGCATGGTTCCGAACAAGCCGTTATCAACATAAAGGCCTCTGATATAAAAGACTTGGAAACAAGTGACGTTATTGAAACAACTGTTTATGACAAAACCACCGGGAAACAATTGGCTCACGGCTCCGCCAAAAAAGGCGAATATATCGATTCAACCGCTCAAACGGACTACGCCTCTCATGAGATACACTTAAAAAAGACCGGCCCGAATGACAAAGACATCTCCGGGACAATAAAATACAGTACGCGTGATACAAGTATGGATATTCAATTGACAAACGGGAAACCGATTGGACGTTTCTCCGAGATTGAAAACGGTATAAAAACTGAAACAACCATTCTGTCGGACGGTTCCATGCAAGCTGTTTACTCCGACGACCGGACAAAAGAAATCCTTTACAAAGCCGTCGGAACACAAGATTATATGTACTTATACGATAGAAACGGTCGCTTAATTGCCGAAGGAGACGGAGATACACCGCAAATTCATGATGCCAAAGCCTTCGCAGAATTTGAACAAATAATAGGTGATGAAGACGACGATGAAGATGAATTTTAATCGAACAGGACTTTGGCTTTTTTTATTTCTGACATGTATCTCCGCTGCAAATGCAACAATCGGTGACGATGTTTATTACACATGGGAAGGTGTAAAACAATATGCATCTGACGGATGGAAGTGGTATCGTTATAAAATCGGTGACAGAATAGAAACATCGGTTAAGATATCAGACAAAATTTATCAGGCAGCTGTGGGGGCTCCCAGTATTGATGAACGTTTAGTTCCTTACGTTTCCGGGAAAGATTTAGCCATTATACAACAAAACGGGGTCGATTTAAAAGTCGTTGAAACAGGATTGGCCTCACAACAAACAACTCTGAATAATATTTACGTTAATTTATCAGAAATTCAAAAACGAGATCCGAGTTTCGGAATGACCCTCATCCACCACGAAGTTCAACACGTTCTGGACACTCAAAAATTAAAAGAAGCCGGCTACAGTGCCACAGATCAGGGACATGTGGGTACGTTAACATTGGACAACACGTCACAAGGTTTGCTTCAAGCTGTTTTGGAAGCTCGGGCTTACGGAGAGCAAATTGCTTTTGCGTATGAAAACAGCCTGCTTTATAAAAACAATGACGGATGGAAAGAAACATATTCTTTTTTTGCCAAAAACGAAATTCCCGGAAGAGCATTCGATGAAGCCATTCGACAGGGAAAATCCGTCGACGAAGCTCGAAAAGCCGCTTCATTGGCTATAATTAACAGTAATTTTTTCAAAAAAAACTATTTGGATAAGTTTGCGCAGGCAGCTTCGGATAATCTCGCCACCATGCATTTGGAAGAGATGCTAACCATTTTAAATGACGGGAAATTAACTAAAGAAGACTTTTTATCCGCAACCGATTTTTGGAAAAACCTGTGTTCATATAAAACAACCGAAAACAGCGATGTCTGTCTTCAATTTAAGCAAAAGTATCGCCAAAAAGTTTTCTGTGCACAAGTAGAAAGAAATTGGATGGCCTGTGAAAACTTGCGCGCAAAGATGGCCGGAAATAAATTAGGCGGCGATTTTACGACAAAAGAAGATGAGGCTTTATACAACGCGTGTTGCAAGAAAGGATAAACCATGTTTAGACTCATTTTTTCCGAAGCTTGGATATCAATTACATCTTATAAAATGCGGACATTTTTAACGACGCTCGGGATTATGATTGGGGTGGCGGCGGTTGTTTTGATGGTTGCTGTCGGACAAACCGTGCAAAATGTTATTGATGAAAGCTTTGAAAGCATGGGCGGTAATTTACTGATTGTTTTACCGGGAGCTTCCACTTCCGGCGGCGTGCGAACCGCAATGGGGCGGCCGACGGTCAGCCGGCAAGACATGGATGCCATGAAAGATTTAAAAGACGTTTTAACGACATCTTATGCGACACAAGCGGGGGTTCAAGCGGTTTACGGCAAAAATAACTGGAGCGTCAATGCCATGGGGACGACGCCGGACTATTTAGATGTCGGAAACTGGGAAATAGACCGCGGCATTATGTTCACGGAAAGGGATTTAAAATCAGCCGCTTCTTATGTTGTTTTAGGCCAAACGGTCGTCGATGAATTATTCGGGTTTGAAGACCCTATCGGTAAAAGCGTCCGATTACAAAACATTCCGTTTATGGTCATCGGAACGTTAAAAGCCAAAGGGCCGGGATTAACCGGCGACGATCAAGATAATTTGATTATGATGCCTTTCAGCACGTTGCGGCAAAAAATCCGGGGCGCACGCCAACCTCAAATGGTCAGCATCGGCTTTGTCAAAGTCAATAGTGAAGACAAATTGGAAGCTGTTTTACAACGCGTCACTTATTTACTGCGCGCACGCCACCATTTAAAAGATTCCGAAGAGGATGACTTCACCATCCGCAACATGGCTGAATTGGTTGAACAAGTTAAAAAAGTCGGATTTTATTTATCGTTGTTACTGGCCGCCATCGCTTCGATTTCTTTGATTGTCGGCAGCATCGGCATTATGAACATGATGTTGGTATCCGTGACTGAACGGACGCGGGAAATCGGCACACGCAAAGCTTTAGGAGCGCCCAACCGATGGATTATGATTCAATTTTTGGTCGAATCGATTTTAATTTCGTTTATGGGCAGCTTGATGGGATTGATTATCGGAATAGGCGCTTCACAAATCGGCGGTTACTTTTTTGAAAAAGACGTTCCGATTTCGATTTGGACAGTCGTCTTATCTTTCTCTGTGGCTGTTATCGTCGGCGTTGTATCCGGATTGTTCCCGGCCATCAAAGCGATGAAGTTGGATCCGATTGACGCTTTACGTTACCAATAGCCAATTGATGAATTAAATAAGAAACTTTTTCCTGAATTCTCTTATCCAACTGTTCAAACGCGGCAATGAGTTCATATTGCGCAATGGTGGCAATCATCTTTTCTTCGTCACTGACCACATCAAAAATACATGTGCGCAAAAGATCACATAACCGCACCAACCGAACGACGGGAATAGCCGTTAACCCCATTTCATACCGATGCATCAGATATGTACTGACGTTCAGGTGCTGTGCTGCTTGTTCCAAAGAAATTCTTTTTATTTTTCGCAAAAGGTGCAACCGTCTTCCAAGCATTTTATAAAAAGCCGTGTCTTCTTTATTCATGTTTTTCTCCCTATCGCAAAAAGCCACCTTTGGACCAATTCCAAAGGTGGAAGGAGATTAGAACCCGTCAGTAAGCACGGAGCGATTTATTCAATATATTCACCGCTCTCCTTCCCATTGGAAGGTGCGGCGATTTTTAATAGTCATCGCCGGACTACTTACTGCAAGGGTGTTCTAATTCCCCCGAGGCAACTCACCTCGTGACGCAAAAGGCACACTTTTGCGCTTGCCGTCAGTCTATACCATCTGAAGCGATTCTTCAACTCTTTTTCCGCGTCCCTTAAAAACGAAACGGGAAAACCGGTCGGATAAAACCTTGCACGGCACCGGCTTTTATGATACATTTTCTCTATTCAAATTTTTATGGAGTATTTTAAATGGCTGAATCTACTTACGACTTTTCCAAAATCGAACAAAAATGGCACAAAAAATGGGAAGAAAATAAAACTTTTAAATGCGAAGTTGACCCGTCTAAACCCAAATATTATGTTTTGGACATGTTCCCTTACCCTTCCGGCGACGGATTACATGTCGGCCATGTCGAAGGGTATACAGCCTCTGACATCATTTCCCGTTACAAACGGATGCAAGGCTTTAATGTCCTGCACCCGATGGGATGGGATGCTTTCGGTTTGCCGGCAGAACGCTATGCAATGCGGACGGGGACTCATCCGGCGGAAATCACACGTAAAAACTGCGCGCATTTCCGGGATCAATTAAAAAACGTCGGATTTTCGTATGACTGGGATCGTGAAATTTCGACCATTGATGAAAGCTATTATAAATGGACGCAGTGGATTTTTTCCATTTTGTTTGAAAAAGGGTTGGCTTATGAAGTCGAAGTACCGGTTAACTGGTGTCCGAAAATGGGAACTGTGTTGGCGAACGAAGAAGTCAAAGACGGTAAATATGTTGAAACCGGGGATGAGGTTATCCGCAAACCGATGCGTCAATGGATGTTAAAAATTACGGCCTATGCCGAACGGTTATTGCAAGACTTGGACGATGTCGATTGGCCCGAAGGCATTAAAACCATGCAACGGGAATGGATTGGTAAATCAACCGGTGCCGATGTTGAATTCAAAGTCGACGGCACGAATAAAAGCTTTACGGTCTACACGACACGACCGGATACGCTTTTCGGAGCGACCTATTGTGTGTTGGCACCGGAGCATGCTTTGGTCAAAGAAATCACAACGCCGGAACAAAAGGCTGAAGTCGATGCTTATGTGGATGCGGCGGCCAAAAAATCCGCGCAAGACCGGATGAAAGAAGACAAAGAAAAAACCGGTGCTTTCACGGGGGCTTATGCCGTGAACCCGGTCGACGGACGCAAAATTCCGATTTATATCGCCGATTATGTTTTGGGTGATTACGGATACGGTGCGATTATGGCTGTGCCGGCGCATGATCAGCGCGACTACGACTTTGCCAAAAAATTCAACCTGCCGATTATTCAGGTCATTGAAGGCGGCGATATTTCAACGGCTGCCTACGAAGGCGACGGCGTTTTAATGAACTCGGGCTTTTTAAACGGGATGCATGTGGAACAATCCAAAAAAGCCATGACAGATTGGCTGACCGAACGAGGGCTTGGCAAAGGCACGGTTAACTACAAACTGCGCGATTGGTTATTTGCGCGTCAACGGTATTGGGGCGAACCGTTCCCGATTTTGCATTTAGAAGACGGTTCCATCAAAGCTGTCCCCATGAAAGATTTGCCGGTTTTATTGCCGCCGATGACGGATTTCAAACCGACCGAAGACGGTGAACCGCCTTTGGCACGGGCAACGGATTGGGTCAATACGACTGATCCCGACACTGGAAAACCGGCTAAACGCGAAACCAACACAATGCCGCAATGGGCCGGTTCCAGTTGGTATTTCTTGCGCTTTGTTGATCCTAAAAACAATGACGCGGCGTGGAGTAAAGAAGCCGAAAGCTATTGGATGCCGGTTGACATGTACATCGGCGGGGCGGAACATGCTGTTTTGCATTTGCTGTATGCACGGTTCTGGCACAAAGTGTTGTTTGATGCCGGGCTCGTATCGACCAAAGAACCGTTTAAACGTTTGTTTAATCAAGGCATGATTTTGGCTTATTCTTACAAAGACGACAACGGCAAGTATTATTACCCGTATCAAGTCGAAAAACGGGGAGATGCTTATTTCGTCAAAGAAACAGGCGTCAAAGTCAATACACAGATTGAAAAAATGAGCAAGTCTCGGTATAATGTTGTTAACCCCGACGATGTGATCAAAGAATACGGAGCGGACACCATTCGTTTATATGAAATGTTCATGGGGCCGGTTGCGGCGGAAAAACCGTGGACAGACGAAGGCATTAACGGGGCTTTCCGGTTCATCAAACGTGTGTGGGCCATGTTTATGGACGGCGATGCTTTGTCCGATAAAATTGTTGAAAACGGCGGCGATGTCAGCGTCACAAAATTGGCGCATAAAACCATCAAATCCGTGACTCAAGATATGGAAAATCTGTCTTTCAACACGGCGATTGCCAAAATGATGGAGCTGACAAACGCGATTTACAAAGCAGACAAAGTCGATAAATCCGTCATGGAAGCTTTCGTGTTGTTAATGGCACCGATTACGCCGCACATGAGTGAAGAATTATGGGAAAAGCTGGGCCACACGGACGGCGTTGCTTATGCAAAATGGCCGACGTTTGATGAAAACTTGTTGCAAGAAGACGAAGTAGAAATTGTTGTTCAAATCATGGGCAAGAAACGGGCGACTGTTTTGGTTCCGGTTCATGCCACACAAGACGAAGTTTTCGCTTTGGCTCAAAAGGAACCACGCGTTCAAGACTTCATTGCGAACAAAGAAATCATCAAAGTGATTTATGTTCCGAAACGGTTGTTAAACATTGTGGTGAAATAAATGAAAAGCCCCCATCCGGGGGCTTTTGGGGTACCTAAAAAAAACCGCCTCGGATGAGGCGGTTCTTTTGTTCTTTGCTTTCGCAAATTAGAACGCGGCTTTCAGGTTTAAACCAACCGTGTAACCGTCATAATCGGTATCAAGCTCAAGGTACTTATTATCATCTACTTGTCCGTCAAATATGTACGATCCAAAGACACCGACAGAAATTTTGTCCGTAAACAAGTAATCTGCACGAGCAACAACAGCCCAACCTTTTACATCGTCATTCTTAACCCAACCATAGTTTACACCGGCATCAACCGCGATTTTGTCAGCGAACAACCGATAAGCCCCGACATAAGCACTATAAACCGGGTCATTCAGACTCTGTTTCGATTGAGCAACCGGGAATTCACCCGTCACTTTTGCATACGGCATTGCCCATCCAAAGTCGTACCCACCTTTTAAGGCCACATTAACAGCTTTGTATTCTCCGACTGTTGCCCAATTTTCCTTTTGACCGTAATTTGCATCAACTTGAACAAATGTTTTGCCGTTGTTGACTAAATTATAAGTCGCCCCCACATTCCAAGCTAAATTTCTGTCTTCATCCCACGAAGAATCATAATCCGGATTTACCCGCATCCACGTATTTGACCCCGTTACATAAACAGCCAAATCTTTATACACGCCAACGGAAACTTTTTCGCTCAACGTATTGAGTGTTAATTCGCCGGCATCATCACCATCTATTGAAGTAAAAGCATACGTCGTATCGGACATGACTTCGCCTTGACCCGGAACATAGAACGGATGTGTTACTTCCGTTGCATAAGCACCGCTCGCGGCGAAAATAAAAGCTGATGATAATAAAATTGTAGATAACTTCATAATGTATTCTCCTTTTTTGTTTTAAAACAAATCTCCCCTGATGGGTACATACCATCGTAAACATACTTTGAAATAAATGTCAACACCAACCAACACATTGATTTTTAATTATATTTTTTCTGAAAAAAGAAAATCCAATAAAAATAAATTCAAAATTTTCTTTAATATTCAAGAAGATAGCCCTTATCTCGGATTTTAGATTTACAAAAAATAAGCAATCTTCAATAAATATTTCACATTATTACAAAAAAATTTTCAAAAAGGGCGAAAATAAAAAACCGCCCCTTGTTCAGAGGCGGTTTCACAAAATCTTTTCTTATTTTAAGATTGTTCCAATACCACAGTGCCACGAGCATTACGCGCTTTCATATAAGCTTGTCGCAGCGAATCGCGTACCAAGTGCGGATCCGGAATCTTTTTCATGGTAGCAATCCCCGTTTTATCCGTTGAAGAAACAATAATCGTGCCTAAATTCGCCCATCTGTCAACCAAAGATTGAACCGTTTTGCTGTCGACAATACGGAATAATTCAATTTCATCCACTTGGCGCCCCAAAATGCCGGAAATAATAATAAAGCGGCTGGAAGTTAACACATAATAGTGATACGTCCGGTACAAATGCAGCCCCCACAAATACAATCCTAATGTACACACAGCCAAAATCCAGTTGAACGGATTATATTTCCAATCGCGGATAGAACCGGTCACTTGCCAGTAAAATTGTTCATTGGATTCGAGCATACCGCGTAAGATATCTTCATTTTTCATGATTTGACCCTTTTTTGTTATCAAAAACTTTCTGTATTGTATGTAAAAAGGTGTTTTTTTTCAAGCTTAAAAGCAAAAATCATATATCTTTATGGCGGCGAACATATTTTACTATTTTTTTTCACAAAAACAACTTTTTGTTGTAGACAAATGATTTTTGTTATTGCTAAAGTAGCAACTGTTGTACTTCATATTTGATAAAAAAGGAGTTAAAAATGAAGAAATATCTTTTGTCAACACTTGCTGTTTTAACAGCATTGACGGTTGCCTCAGCAGCTTCTGCTCAAACATCCTATTATGACGATGGGTATGTAAAAGTAGACGCTGGTTATTCTATGGGTACCGGCAGAACAGATAACGCCGCTTTGTTTGGTGTCGGAACGGGTTTCCGTTTGAACAACTATTTCAAAGCTGACGTAACGGCTGAATGGCGTCCTTGGGGTAAGGAACAATTCAGAAAAGCGGAAGGATACAAAGCTGACATGTGGTCCGCTGACGCAATGGCTAACATTTATGCGAGCTACCCTGTTTGGGATAAGTTCTCCATCTATGCAACCGGCGGCGTCGGATATGCCTACAACAAAGTGAAAAACTTTAAAGGCGACTACAAAGGCAAAGGCAAAAGCAACTTTGCTTGGAACGTTGGTGGCGGCATCGAATATGCTTTGACTTCCAATGTATGCCTTGATTTAGGATATCGTTACACGGATTTGGGTAATGCTGAAGCCAAAAATAGAACAACTGGCGCAAAGTACAAAGAAGACGTAAAATATAACGATATTAAATTGGGTATGCAATACTACTTCTAGTATCTAAATCAATTATCGTATTCTCATTCCTCTGTAAGTTCAGCCCGGATCTCAAATCCGGGCTGAATCTTTTTTATCGATGATTCTGCATCATGCGTTTAACGTGTAACTGGCGTTGATAATCTTTCGCCATTTCGGCAATTTCACGAACATGCCGGTTCGTTTCACGTTTAATGCGTTTCACCGTCTCCGGCCGGAGCGCATTTTCCAAAAACGTCGCATATTCACACGGTAACAAAGCCATCTTATCCGTCGCCAGTAAATAGGCGCCTTTATCCAACAAATAATTCACACATGCATCTGCGCCGTAAAATGCCGCCAAATGAAGGGGTGTTTGTCCATCTTTATTCGCCGCATTGATTTGTACGCGCGGATCAGCCAACAATCGCGGCGCGGCGCCGATTAATTGATTCGTTTGCGGGTGATACCCGACAGAATAACCTTTCATTGCATAATGTAAAGCCGTATTTCCGTTAATATCGGTTGCTGTCGGATCCATCCCGTATGTTATCAACAAATCGACACATCGGTCCGCATCTTCCAACAAATGTTTTCCGGACATCAATGCAACGACTTGATCTTTAAACAACGCGGTGTTTCGGTCGTCATATGATTTTTCGCAAAAGGTATGAAATTCCTTTTTTAAATGAGCCCCCATTCCCAAAGACGCCACCATCAGCGCCGTTGCGCCGTTCACCGTCCGACGAGACAACATTTCATCCAATCGGTTTTGTTCTTTGGCCTTTTGACATATAGCATCGACTAAAGTTGCATTCGTATTCCGGCAGGCTGCAAACAACAACGTTTCATCTCGTTGCAAATCCACCGTAAAAAGATCAAAGGGCTTTTTCATCAAATCCAACGCCACTTGTGTGTTGTTTTCAAGGAAAGCACGCATTAATTCAGAACTCACTTTTATTTACTCCTGTTTTTATTGACACAATAAACCCATTGTCTCCCCTTAAAACAATTTTGTCAAGTTTTTATTACAGATTAATATTTTTCATAATCTCTTTCATAAATTTCGCTCATCAGGCGATATTTAAAAGCCTTATCCAAAGCATTCAATCCCTTGCTGGACTTGACTGTTTCAGGTTTTATCGACGGCTTTTGCAGTTTCTCCAATCGTTGAATTTCGGCTTTTAAAGTCGGATTTTTTTCACAGCGTTTTTTGATTTTTTCAAACTGGGCAGCCCCTTTTTCCAAACGCATACATTTCGCATAAACGTACTCAATAAAGGATTTAGCGTCTTTGGTTGTCGGCCTAATGAACGGATTAGCACCAGCATCCAATAAAACCAATTCCGGTTCAATATCTTTTTTCCCGTCTCTGGCCGCGAGCAGCAAAGCAGAAAGTCCGCCGCGATCCCGTACGTCCAATAAAGTCGGCTCGTGTTTTAAAATAAATTTCATTGCCTCAACTTGATGAGCCAACGTTGCCGCCATCAAATGATTGCGATCCATTATCGGGTACAAAGCCCGAATATCATTCAATCGAATACCTTTGTGTTTTTCTTTAGGTAAATCCAATTCCGGATAAGCCCGTTCATCCGGATACCGGTAAAATAAATCAATCGCTTCAATCCGGCCGGCAGCAGCTAATGTCATCAAAGGCGTGAACTTTGTATCTTGTGTTAATTTACGCCGATGAACGCCGCGTTTTAGCAATGCTTCAATCATTTTTTCCGTCCCCGGTTTTTCGCAAGCAACCATCAACGGGGTCAACCCTTCTCGATTCAAACTGTCTAAAAAAGGCCGCGGTACTCGATCAACCACATATTCAAACAAATCCATGTAATTTAAAGACACGGCAATATGTATTAATGTATCTCGGCAGTTGTTCCGTACTTCCAAGCTCCCGCCCTTTTGATGCCATTTTTCAACTTCTTTGATATGACCGGCTAAACCGGCTAACAAGACATTTTCATCCAATTGATTCATTTATTCTTCCCTTTCCCGACAAATATGAAACGGATATTCTTTTTGATGCCGAACGACACAAACCGGAGTCTGTTTGGCTTCATCTCCCCAAAGAGAGCAAGATCCGATGATAGACACACCCAAAGCAGCAATGATGATACAGCATCCATCCAATAAACGGCTGCAACACCCCGAAGACGACGTATCCATTACCGGCCTCCGTTTTGATAAAGCTTTGTTAAAAATAGCGCTGGCTTTGCGGGTTCAGAAACTTCCGAATGACAAGAACTCATGTTCATCATCAGGTACACACCGGCGATGACCAGAGTCGTTTCTAACGGGTTTTCCGAACACACTTTTGCAATTGCCTGCAAACAAGACAATTTGTCCTTTTGTTTATCCATGAGATATCCTTTTATTGAGTTATAAAAGAATATCAAACATTCGTCATTTTGTCAAGTTTTTTATGGCGATTGATAGAAAAAGGAGCCGATTGGCTCCTATTATCCATACTGTTTTCCGTTACATTTTTGCTCGACACAGTTGCCGGTTGAAGAGTCATAACTCACACACTCAACTGTTCCGACACAACACGCACCGTAAGAATAACACGCTGTTGCTCCATCGCTGGACGGATACAAGCAAAACGGTGTACAAGCTTCTGCTGCACAGTTATAAGCATTGCATTTACCCGGTTCTGAACTGCCTCGATTGTTATAGGACCAACAGTATAGCGTTTCCGAACAACAAACGCCTTCAGCACAACATTGACCATCTTCACATGTCTGGTCTTCGGGACAGCAGTTATCACCACAGACAGTTTCATTATCTGCACAAGTTGACGGCGGCGTACACGTCCCATTTTCCCAGCTGCCACTTGCCACAATTGCACAACAAATCGCATCCGTTTGTTCATCATTCGGGCATGGGTCATTCACACAATTTTCCGGATGTGTCACACAGAACCGGACACAGTCTTCACTACTTGAGG
>CALGXF010000068.1 GCA_937935995.1 uncultured Alphaproteobacteria bacterium | reverse complement strand
AAACGTATCCGTTGGCCGGATTTGACGAAGTCGTTGAAAATATTACTTATCAACATAAAAAGACAACCGGTAACGGATATGACATCATTGCGTCTCATGTTCCTGAACGGGTGTGTCGCCGATTACAAGACATGATTTTTCCTGTTCCCAAAAGCGTGACGTTAAATGGGGTTGATTTGTCGTCAACATGTGGTTCAGATAACACATTTGTTTTTTCTTATGACGGATTGTCCGTTGGCAAACCGTCCAGCGGGGTTGACCCCATAGATTGTAATTGTTCCGGATGTCAAAGTTGTGAAAGCGGCGTCTGTCAAGACAATGACAACCTGTGTGGGCCGAAAGAAATCTGCCAAAGTGGGAGTTGTGTTTGTGCGCCCGGTTACACGGAATGCGGCGGCAGTTGTTACACGACCTGTGCTGACGGATTTATGCGCGATCCCGTCACGTGCGATTGTGTGTGCAAACCACAAGATTGTCCCGAACATGCTTCATGGGACAGTGCAACATGTGCGTGTATGTGTGAAGACGATTATGAAATGTGCAATGGAGCATGTCACCCGGTGTGTGATGGTTCCGGGATGACAGGTTCTCGAGATCCGGACACCTGTGCTTGCATGTGCATTGAAGGCACGGATGCCGCTACGTGTGCTTGCCCAACCGGGTACATTTATGTTAACGGTCAATGCCAACGGTTTTTTTGTACCGGAGAAAATGGAGCCTGTTATATTAACGATATCCGTTGTGGGACAAATTGTACGAACATAGATAATATTCAGACAGTTTCTTGCCAAGTCGGCATTTGTCGGCCGAGTGCCTGTCCCGGTGAACTTGGGGAAAGTTCTTTTGCCTATACGAATGGTAAACGGTTGGGCGGAGAGTGGTTCTGGGGATGTAAATTGCCTTTGGAAAACTGGGATTGTTATTGGCGGGGAAGTAATGGCTATTGTTTTGAAACGGGGTCTGAGTATCCCTGCGCTCAAACAGCCACATTAGATGGTTCCAAAATTTCGGGAGCATGCCAATCCGATGTTTGTACAAATGTCGGAGGGACGCTTTACCCGCAATCTTTACTCGCTTCATGTTTATTTGATACGGGTGTTTATTGCTATCCGATATTTAATGTGGATACACTGACACATTGGGAATGTTACTCTTCAACAGGTGTTAGATGTTCGAACTCTTGTCAAAATCCGCCCTCGTGTGACGGGGCTTGTGACGAGATTCTTTGCTCCGGCGATTTTGTTTACGACACAGAAAAAGAAATGTGCTGCGGAGATGAAGATGTTTGTTGCAAAGCATATGCGACAAGTTCAACCTGTTATCGGGAGGGTACTTTATGCGGAAATCTCTGCAAGCCGACAGGAACGGGCTGTGATACCGGATCATGCTATGATCCCGGATGCCCGGCGGGAACGACTTTCGGTTACATATCTGCCGTTGATCGTTGGGGATGCATTCAGGGCGACATGGCTTGTTCGTACTATACGCAAGCGTCATCCGTCCAATGCCATTATAAAGGTAGCGGATGCGGAACATCATGTACTTATGACGGCGTTTGTCAAAACCCTATCTTGGAAGAGTGCGCGCCCACAGATGAGGAAACAGGGAAAAAATATTGTATTTATGGACAGCCTGTAACGGAAACTTGTGTTTGTAAGGGGTCTCAATCCAATGGATATTGTTGTGCGGCGGGGCATACATATGCAAATGGCGGCTGTACCTTAATTACCTGTGATGATGGGCAAATTGCTGATGCAAACGGTATCTGTCGGGATGCATGTGAAAACAATGTTGAAGTCACTTCAACGTGTGTTTGCAGCGGAACAACACATACAGATCAATTCAATCGTACGATTTGTTGTGATGCCAACCACACATGGGATGAAACGTCACAAAGCTGTGTGTAAAAGAAAAGGGCGGTTTTGTCGTGGTTACCTTATCCGGCATTCGAGTGGGTGAGACACGGATGTCGGCGATTTTATCGCTTTGGGCTACCTTAACCCGGTGTTTCGAGTGGATGAGACACAGGTGCTGGCTTTGGGTTATCCCAACCCGGCGCCCAACCGTCGACGTAAAGCTTCGGCCGCTAAAGCACCTTCATTCGCTTCTTTTTGCGCAACTTTTTCTTTGAACACTTCCGCCGGTCTGTCTTGTGCCGGTGCTTCTTTTTCATGCGCTTTTTTCATCAAACCTTCTTTACGTTTGTTTTGATGTTCAGATTCTCCGATGCGCAGCATAAATCCGTCTTTTAACCGAACGCCTTTTGACATATCGTTAATGGTGTTCACATTTTGATCAGCATCTTTATTTTCGCTTGAAAGTTCTTTGCGAAGCAATTTTTCCTGATCCGTTAACGCCTTATCCAATCCCGTCATGTCTTTGGAGAAAGGGTTCGCTGTCGGATTAGATGCCGCATTTTGCAAAAATCTGTTTCGTTCTTCTTCGGATAAGTAAAGTCCGTGCTTTTTCTGAGCATCCAAAATTTCTTGCTGTGCTTTTAAAATGCGCATCCGGATTTGAATTTGTTCTCGTTCCGCTTGTTGCATTTCATAGTATTTTTCACGATTGTTTTCCGTTTCCTGTTCAGGGACGGTTTGCAGTCTGTCCATGTCAGTCAGTTCTTTGTGAGCTCTTGCCTGTTCTTGATTTTCCTGCATGTGGCGCGCGGTGTTTAATGTTGCTTGCGTCCGCGCTTGAGCCGCTCTATCCGCCATGACAATTGCGCCTTGTTCAGATAAAGCAGCTAACGTTTCCAAAAATTTGGAAGATTTCTGACCGCGCTTATTGGCATCCATATCAAATCCGCCGGCCGCAAGTGTCGCAGGTGCATTTTCCGGCCGTTTTGGCGGAATATTGGGCGCGCCGGGTGTTAGACCGGTATCTGATAAAGAATTGTAAATGGTTTCAGGCATGAGCATCCCTCCTTATACCTTTATAGGATACCAAAGAAAAAGTCTTTTGTCAAGAAATTCGAAGTTATCGGCCGGGTTGAGTAAAATCAGAAATTCATGCGTGGGGGCAGGTTTCTAATCCGAATCAAGTAGGGCTTTAGGATTTTATCCCGGCTCATGATATGACCCAACAGCCAAACGTTTAAAAAGTTCGCCAGTTTTTGGGAGATTTTGCGTTTTTCCTCCAAAGACGGCGCAACATCAAATTGTTGACGCATTTCGGAAACGTTGTGAATAAAAACCTGATGGCTTTTCATGTGGTTTTCAATATCCGGAAATTGGATGCGTTCCATGATGCCTTCTTCATGAGAAAAGTGATTTCGGGCGTAGTCGTAACATTTTTCAAAAACTTTTTCAATCATTGGAAAATCGTCGACTTGTGACGCCATATAGGCTTGGTTGACGACATTTAAAAATGCTTTATGCTCATCATCCAACGGTGGATAATCCAGCATCATACTATCTCGCCATGTCGCTAACGGCATTGTATATCTCCTTTCCTAGACGTTAAACAAGAAGTGAACCACATCTCCGTCTTGCATAACGTATCCTTTTCCTTCCGTCCGAAGCTTCCCCGTTTCCCTTGCTTTGGTTTCGCCCCCGCAAGCAACGTAATCGGCATAGGAAACGACTTCAGCCCGAATAAACCCTTTTTCAAAATCCGAGTGAATAACACCGGCCGCCTGAGGCGCTAAATCTCCTTTGTGAACCGTCCAAGCATGGGCTTCTTTCGGCCCGGATGTGAAAAACGTTAACAAACTTAATAGATTATAACCCGCTTTTATGATTCGATTCAAGCCTGTTTCTTCAAGTCCGAGCGTTTTTAAGAATTCTTTTTGTTCTTCCGGGTCTGTCAACGCCGCAATTTGAGCCTCGATTTCGGCCGAAATCACAACAGCATCATTGCCTTCTTCTTTTGCATATTCAAAGACTTGCGCCGAATAAGCATTGCCGGTTGCTGCCGATTCTTCATCAACGTTACACACATATAAAACCGGTTTGGCCGTTAATAAAAAAAGTGAATGAAATAATTTTAATTGTTCTGGATCGGATGGTTTAACCGAACGGGCCGGTTTGCCGTCTTGCAACGCTTTCAGAGCCGATTCCATAATCGGAACAATTGCTTTGGCCTCACGATCGCCGGCTTGGGCTTTTTTCTGTAACGGGACGATTCGCCGTTCCAAGCTTTCCAAATCCGCAATCATCAGTTCCGTTTCCACCGTTGCCGCATCACGCACGGGATCAATAGACCCTTCGACATGCGTAATATCATCATTTTCAAAACAGCGCAAAACATGGATAATGGCGTCGACTTCCCGAATATTGCCTAAAAATTGGTTGCCCAATCCTTCTCCTTTGGAAGCACCGCGAACCAATCCGGCAATGTCAACAAACTCTAATTGTGTCGGGACAATTTTTTCGGATTTATCGATTCGTTGCAATTCTGTCAAACGGTTATCCGGTACGGCGACGCGGCCGACGTTGGGTTCAATGGTACAAAACGGGTAATTGGCTGCCTGAGCCGCTACAGTTTGCGTTAATGCATTGAAAAGCGTTGATTTTCCGACATTCGGCAAACCGACAATTCCACAATTAAACCCCATTTTATTCTCCTATTTTTGCTCGATAAGCGCCTGCATCACCGGCCATTAAGAGCGGCAAATTGTCAACCAGCTTATCCAATAAACCATCTAACTCCGTTAATTCCTGTTTCGAAAAGTTGGACAGGACATAATCAGCAACCATCGCTTTGTCTCCGGGATGCCCGATGCCGACTCGGACGCGCCAATACATATTTCCGATAGCGGCATCAATGCTCTTTAACCCGTTGTGTCCGCCGGGGCTTCCCCCTTGCTTCACACGAACATCCAATGGTTTTAAATCCAAATCGTCATGAAAAACGATAATGTTTTCGGGGGCTATTTTATAAAAACGCGCGACAGCACCGACCGACTGCCCCGATAAATTCATGTATGTCTGCGGTTTTAACAAAAGTGTTTTTTGACCGTTGATTTCACCTTCGGCCAATAAGCCTTGATGTTTGGATTTAAAATCATTAAAAGGAAAGCGGCGGGCACATGTGTCCGCCGCCATAAATCCAACATTGTGGCGGTTGAATGCGTATTCCTTTGAAGGATTGCCGAGACCGACCACAAGAAACATTATTTTCCTTCTTCTTCAGCCTTCGGAGCTTCCGCTGCTGCAGCTTCTTCAGCAACAGGAGCCGGAGCCGCTTCAACTTCTTCTTTAGCCGGTTCCGCAATCGTCACAACAGTGATTTCTTCGTCATCGACTAATTTAACACCTTCCGGCAAGACGATATCTTTTGTTGTCAATCCTTCGCCCATTGCCAAGTTGGCCAAATCCAATTCCAAATGTTCCGGAATGTTATCCGGCGAACAGGAAACTTCCAAAGACCGGTGAACAACGTTCAACACGCCACCGTCTTTGATGCCCGGAGCCACTTCTTCGTTGACAAAGTGTAACGGAATGTCCATAACCAGTTTTGCATTTTTGGAAATGCGCAGGAAGTCTGCATGAATCGGACGATCCGAAACCGGGTGGAATTGAACGTCTTGACAAACCGTACGGAATTTTTCACCATCTACATCAATTTCGAATTGGTGTGTCCAGAAACCGGATTTGTTTAAGAGTGCAACCAGAATTTTTTCTTCGATAGAGCACAAAACGGGCGCTTTTTTGTCGCCGTAAATCACTGTGGGAACAAACCCTGTGCGACGAATAGCACGGGAGGCCCCCTTACCAGCCTTTTCACGTTTTACAGCTTTGATTTCAATCATATTTGCCATTTTTATATTCCTTATTTAATGTTAACTGCCTAACTCCTCCAGGGGTGGTGGAAGGCAGACCTTTTCCAAAGGTGTTCTTTACATACACCAAATTCGGCATAATTGCAAGAAGTTTTTATAATGGAAATGTGTATGTGTTGTCTGTCCGGTGCGGTCGCAAATATCGAGTGTTCTACCGGCACCGGATTTACGGTTAACTGTCAGTTGCGTTTTCTTTTGTAATGATGCCGCCGCCTAAAACGACGTCATTTTGGTATAAAACCAAAGATTGCCCCGGCGTAAATGATTTTTGCGGTTCATCATAAACAACGCGCAATCCGTGAGCAACAGGGTAAGCCGTGACGGGAGCCGGTTGGGCTGCCGAACGTTGTTTGGCAAAAGCTTTAAACGGTTTGTCAGGTGTGCCGTCAAAGGCAATCCATGCTAAATCCGTCACAAAAACATCTTTCTTTTGAGTATCTTGAGCCGTTCCGACATAAACAATATTGCGATGCGCGTCGATGTCCAGCACGAACAAAGGTTCCGGATAGGCGATGCCCAGCCCTTTGCGTTGGCCGATTGTATAATGCCAGTAACCCATGTGTTTGCCTAAAACTTGACCGTTGATGTGCATGATGACGCCTTGTTTCGGCGGAAATTGAAGCAAATCATTGTAATCACCCGAATAAAAATCTTGGCTGTCGGGCTTGTCATAAACATCCAACCCTTTTTGCTGTGCGAGGGCGCGCGTTTGTGCTTTGGTAAACGTTCCTAACGGGAAAAGCGTATGTGCCAGTTGCTCTTGAGTCAGCCGATACAGAAAATAACTTTGATCTTTTTTCTCTTCTATCCCTTTTTTCAGCAAAAATCGGCCATTTTCATTTTCGATGCGCGCATAATGTCCTGTCGCAAAATAATCATAAGAAATGCCGGCTTCTTTGGCTTTTTGCCCCAACAGTCCGAATTTCATGACAGCGTTGCATTTAACGCAAGGATTAGGCGTCCGCCCGTGTTGATATTCTTCTTTGAAATAAGATAAAACGAGTCGTTTATAATCTTCGGAACAATCAAAAACATGCGTTTCAATTCCGATTTTATCCCCGAATTTTTGAATATCTTTAATGTCTTGTTTTTCTTCCGGGCCATAACACGAATTGCCGGCCGGCATCAGGTTCGGAATGTCTTGATTGTAAATCGACATGGACACACCGATAACATGATAACCTCGTTCTTTTAAAAGCAAAGCGGCTAAAGAAGAATCAACACCGCCGCTTAAACCGACAATAACTGTGGAAGACATAGAAAACATAACTCCTGTTTCAAATTTTTTATAAGATACTTTAATTTTTTAATAAAGACAATAAAAAAAGGAGCCGGTTGACTCCTTTTAATTTAACATGCCCCGCATCCGTAGGAAACATATGTTCCGCTATCGTCTCCGTAAGGATCTTGAACCCAACATCCTCCCATCCCGGTGGCTTGACAATAATCATCTCCGGTACATCCGTACCAAATTAAGTCTTGAGAAGGATCCATTTTCTGTAAGCCCCACGTGCCCGCACCATATTCATCTTGGCAATAAGCATCTCCGGCACATGCGTAAAAATAAAAATCACCGTTTTGTTGCATAACTTCCCATGTTCCGCTGCCATATCTGGCCTGACACCATTTAGTTCCGCCGCATTTCTGATCATAATATGGGACGCCGCCGGAAAACGTATCATAAACCCAATCCCATCCACAATTTTTACAAAGCGTTTCGTTGTTTTCTGCCGAAGCCGCATTACATGCATTACATTGACCATTCGTCGTTCCACATGCTTGCCCGATTTCACAACACCACGTATCAGTTCCGTTGGTACATTCGTGTTGCGTATCGACATTACAGCCTAAAGCACAACTTCCCTCTTGACATGTCCCGGACTGATTATCGGTTGTCGTACAGGTGGTTCCATCCTCTGCATTTGTTAATGTCGGACAAGTTCCGCTTGTGGCCTCAGTCACCGTCTGACATTCTGTTGCCGTTAACTCTTCACAACATTGACCCGCCGTTTCATTATATGTAAATCCGTTTTCACAATTTGGACGACACGTTCCGTCACTTTGACATGTTCCATCACACGTCGGTGTACATTTTGGCGGCGTAATCGGATTTAACGAACAACTTTCTTGCGTCGTTCCCGGATGATAACAACAGCCATGTTCATTCAAGGCTTCGTCAATCAAAATAGTTATTGTTCCGACTTCTTTTGTCGGACGACCACACACATCCTCCGGCCCCGTCAAAGCACAACAACTTTCTCCGTCACAAGTTTCCGCGGCCGGACATGGTTCACATGTACTGACAGAACAATACGTATCTCCCGAACATGTTTCTTTTTGAACAATCACACAACCGTTTTCATCGTGAACATCTGCTGTCAGACTGCAGTCTGTTGTCGGAATAATGCCAGCGCATAAATCCGGATTGCTGCCCGAACCACCGGACGATTCACCACCGCTTGTCCCGCCGGAACCACTCGTACCACCAGAACCACTACCGCCGGTGCCATCACAAACGTCTCCGTCCGAACCAAAACAGAACTTCATTGCCAATCCATCTGCATTGCCGCAAATGTCACTGTCGCCTGTATAAACCGTATTTCCGACGACAATCTGATCAATATCCGTCGGATTCATCTTTAAAATCAATTCACACACACGGTATGTCACATTTGTGGCTTCGACGTAATAGGATGACCCTGTATCCTTTTTTGTCACCATCGGGTAATACGTTCCCCGTGTCCCATTGCCGGGTAGTCCCGGAAAACGGAATTCATGGCCAACATCTTTTTTAAAGTAATATTCGTCAATCATGGGGACATTTGTTCCGCGTAACATGACATCATAAATCGTCTCATTTGCCCGATGTTTGTTCATGGCATAGGTAAACCCGACTAAGGCCGTAATTGATAACACCCCGATAATCGCCAGAACCGCCAGCATCTCCAACAATGTTCGGCCATGTTGTTTTTCCCATCGGCGGGGCGAAAGGGCGCGGGAGGGCGCCCCGCCGATACGTTTATCTGACAACGCCCCGGCCGGTGAATGCATCCGGTGGAACAATCGACCTAAATTCCCAAGGGTCGCCCTGCATGTTGCGGGGGCTCGGGGCGACCCTTTCTTTGATGTGTCCGCTCCATTTGTTGAATTCATTCCTACGCGGGATGAAGTGTAGGTGGATGCCCAGCCGTTGGAAACGCCAATCAAGCGCGTCCAAATTTTTTGGGTGTGTTTTTTTGTTTGTGAATGAAGATGTGTCATTGAATTTTTCCTTTCCTTTATTAAGAGCCCAAAATAAAGAAAGTTGTCATAGCTTAAGGCGCATAAAACACCATGGTTTTATGCCCTTTAGTTTAAATGAGTTAAAATCAGAAAGATACCCCTGTTTAGTGGGATAAATGTTTGTCAAACAAGGAAAATTATCCCATTCGACAATATACCGGGGGG
>CALGXF010000067.1 GCA_937935995.1 uncultured Alphaproteobacteria bacterium | reverse complement strand
CTTCCGATCTCCCCAACATCTGTCAAGCGAAAAATACAAAAAAGAGGCGTCTTCACACCTCTTCAATCATAAAAAAAGAACCTGTTAAACAGGTTCCTTTTTTACTTGGACTTATTATTGGCGCTCATTTTCTTTTGCTTTATTCAAAGCCACCAAAACTCGTTTTTGTTCCTCAGTAAGCGATGATCCTCCTTCGCAACCATACCTCAAATGTCCATCCGGCGTATATACACCATAGGCTTTTCTTTGCCCGGCCACATAAGTTCCTTTTTCTCTGACATACCCATTATCATAATATTTTTCGTATGGACCATTCGGAATTCCATCTTCATAAAATATTCTTTCTTTCAACTGGCCGGTAGCGTAATAAGATACATATAAACCATCTTTCCTGCCGTTTTTATAAGTACATTTCTTACTCAATTTTCCATTTGGATGATACGTGTTAGAGACTCCTTCCTCTAGGCCTTCCTTATATAAACGTCTGGAAGCCCGGCGGCCATTGGGATAAAAACTTTCAAACAACCCGTTTCTTTCACCATCTTTATAAGTACATTTCTCACTCACCCGGCCATCAGAAAAAAATTCTTTATACGGACCGTTTAATTTATCGTTCTTATAAACAGCCTTTATAAAAAGCGTTCCTTTATGCAAATATTCTTCGTAAAGTCCGTTTTTTTGGCCATTTTTATATGTGCATCTGATATTTAATTGGTTGTTAGCGAAGTATTGTTCATACAACCCATTGAGTTCATCATTCTTATAAGTCGTTTTTATAAAAAGCGTTCCTTGAGGAAGATACTGTTCATAAGAGCCATTTTTGCGGCCATCCTCATCGACAACATATACAGCCGCCTTAGAACCATCCGTATATTTATCTTTTTGTAAATGAAGTCCTTTAAATTGAATAGACATTTTATCCTCCGATTTATCAATTTATATTGTTCTTGACAATATCAAAACTTTTAAAGTTTGTCAACTTTTTTTACAATTAAAAGAAATCACTTACAAAAGCGGCCTTTTCCCTTACGTTGTTTGGATATCCAATCGGTTATTTTTCACGCCGATTTGTACCGTGCTGTTATCTCGAATATCTCCGGACAACAAATGCATTGCCAACGGATTTTCCAATTCTTGTTGAATCAACCGCTTTAACGGACGCGCCCCAAATTCAACATCATATCCATTTTCGGCCAGCCAATCTTTTGCTTTATCATTTAATTGAAGCGTAATATGCCGCTCTTCCAATCGATGCTGCAACCGATTGATTTGGATATCCACAATTTGCCGAATATGCTCTTTCTTTAAAGCATGGAACGTAATGATTTCGTCCAATCGATTTAAAAATTCCGGCTTAAAGAAAGCCTTTAATTTTCCCATAATATCCTTGTCATTTGCATCGACAATCAAGTTAGACGTCAAAATAATGAACGTATTTTTAAAATCAACCACGCGTCCTTTGCTGTCCGTCAAACGACCGTCATCCAAAATTTGCAATAACAAATTAAACACATCCGGATGCGCTTTTTCGACTTCATCAAATAAAATGACTTGATACGGCCGCCGCCGCACAGCTTCAGTTAAAATGCCGCCTTCGTCATAACCGACGTATCCCGGAGGCGCCCCAATCAACCGAGCCACCGCGTGCTTTTCCATGTACTCGGACATATCAATCCGAATATAAGCGGAATCTTCGTCAAACAAAAAAGCCGCCAACGCTTTCGCCAATTCCGTTTTCCCAACTCCTGTCGGCCCTAAAAACAAGAAAGACCCAATCGGTCGGTTCGGATCTTTCAACCCAGCACGAGATCGACGAACAGCATTTGCGACCGCCGTAATGGCATCATCTTGCCCCACAACGCGGCGCGCAATTTCTTTTTCAATAGTCAACAGCTTTTCCCGTTCCGAGCTCATCAATTTATCCACAGGAATACCCGTCCATTTTGATACGACTCCCGCGATTAAATCAGGCGTTACGGTTTCCGGCGCATTTTGTTCTTGATTGAGTTTATTCAACTCTTCCAATTGAGCCTGCATTTCCGGAATATCTTTGTATTGCAAACGCCCGGCTAATTCATATTGCCCCTCCCGGAAAGCCCGATCGATTTCAATTTTTGCCTTATCAATCTTTTCGCGCAAAGCATTGGCTTCTTGAATGCTGTTTTTGCTGGTCTGCCATTTAGCCGTTTTATCAGCCGACTCTTTTTCCATTTGAGCAATATTCTTTTCAATGACGGCCAGCCGTTCTTGAGACGCTTTATCTTTTTCTTTGCGCAACGCTTCTCGTTCGATTTTCAATTGCAACAGTTTACGGTCTAATTCGTCCAAATCTTCCGGCTTGGAATCAAGCGCCATTTTTAACTTACTGGCCGCTTCATCCACCAAATCAATTGCTTTATCCGGCAAAAAACGATCCGCAATGTATCGATGAGACATCACTGCCGCCGATACCAACGCAGCATCCGAAATCCGGACTCCGTGATGAATTTCGTACTTTTCTTTAATCCCGCGCAAAATAGAAATTGTATCTTCAACCGTCGGCTCATTGACATAAACAGGTTGGAACCGGCGCGCAAAAGCGGCGTCTTTTTCAATATACTTTTGATATTCTTTTAACGTTGTTGCCCCGATGCAATGCAATTCTCCCCGTGCCAAAGCCGGTTTTAACAAGTTCGACGCATCCATAGATCCTTCACTGGCACCGGCGCCGACAACCGTGTGCATTTCGTCAATAAACAAAATGACTTGACCGTTAGAAGCGGAAACTTCATTTAAAACCGCCTTTAACCGTTCTTCAAATTCACCGCGGTATTTCGCGCCCGCAATCAAAGCACCCATGTCCAGCGCCATTAACCGTTTATGAGACAAACTGTCCGGTACATCGCCGTTCACAATTCGTAAAGCCAACCCTTCGACAATAGCTGTTTTACCGACACCGGGTTCTCCGATTAAAATCGGGTTGTTTTTCGTCCGGCGAGACAAAACCTGAATCGTGTGACGGATTTCCTCATCCCGGCCGATGACCGGATCCAGCTTGCCTTGCTTGGCGCGTTCGGTATAGTCAATCGCATATCGTTTCAACGCATCAAATGTGTCTTCGGCTGACGGAGAATCGGCTGTTCTTCCCTGCCGCATATCATTGATGACTTGGTTAAGCTTCTTTAAATCAACGCCATAATTTTTCTGTGCCAGCGCCGCTTGCAAAAGCCGTTCAACCGAGACATAAGCATCCTTTGCCTTTTCGGCGATTTGCTCTGCCTGATCAACAGCCTTCAAAAAGTCTTGGGAAGCAGACACCTGCACCGAGTTGCCGGATACTTTAGGCAACTTTTCCAATTCTTCATCAATGCCGCGATTGACTTCATTTAAATCAGCCCCAGCCTGTGTCAGCAAAGAAGCAGCCATCCCTTGTTTATCATCCAGCATGACGCGCAGTAAATGCGCCGTTGTGATGTAGGGATTGGAAAGCCGTACCGCTAAATTTTGAGCCGATTGAATAAACCCTTTAGATCTGTCCGTTAATTTTTCAATGTTCATGATTTTTACCTCTTTTTTTAAATACATAAGTCGATATGAACGTTTTTTCAAGAGGCGGCATTGATTTTTTATTCAATCAATCGTATCCTTAAAAAACAAAGGAGGAAAAATGATAACGTTTCAAAAAATTACGAATCAAAATCCACTTTATACCGAAATGCTTCTTCTTCGAAAGCACGTTTTATTAGATCCTTTAGGTTTTTCGAGTAATTTTGAAGAAATACGTCAAAAAGAAGCAGATCACATTTTTTGGATTGCCTTGCTTAACGCTCGTTTAATCGGTTGCGCCATTTATGCACAAAGGAATGGCTTACCGTACATCCGCCAAGTTGTTGTTTCTCCCGAATATCAAAAACAAGGCATCGGCAAACAGCTTGTACAAGTGATTGAACAAGAAGCACAACGGCATAATCAAAAGAAACTTTACCTATATGCCCATAAGGATGTTTATCCTTTTTATGTAAAATTAGGGTATGAAGCAACCGGTCCATGGATGAAACAACAAAACGGTTTAGAAACAATTGAGATGAAAAAAGAACTTAATTAATGAGAAGCGCTTTTTTCATCTTGAACCGAACATTCCGCAGCCGTTAAAACTGTTTTACGGGCATATTTTTCGTTAATCGCATCAACGGCTTGCATCAATTTTTTAGACTTTGCCCAGTCTTTTTGATCAAATAAATCCGTTTGAACACTGGTTTCCGGCACTATCTGAGTCATCATGACGCCGGCTTTTTTATAATGATACCCTTCTTCGTAAATTTTTTTCAAAGCCTCGACCGCTCCGTCCACAATATCCAACGTATCCGATGTCGCAACCGGAAAAGTGACCGTTCCTTGCTTCCAACACTGCGGCAAATCGTCTCGAAACCGATTGGTTCGCACATACACAACCATAGAAGCAACACAGGAATGTTGGGCGCGCAGCTTACGCGCACATGTGCTGGCATGCTTTGCAACCGCCTGACACAATGTTTCCAAGTCCGTTACCATATGTTCAAAACTGCGCGATGAACTGATTTGCTGTTTATCCGGTGCTTGCGCTTCAAATTCATAACAAGGTTCCCCGTTTAACTCCCGCCAAATCCGTTCGCCCACAACCGTCATGGTTTGACGCACCCATCGACGCGATAAATGCGTGAAATCATAGGCCGTTTGAATGCCTTTTGCCTTCAATCGAACACTCAACCGCCGGCCGATACCCCACACATCTTCAATCGGCGTCAATTGAAGCGCTTTAAGACGCTTTTCGGCTGTGTCAATAACACAAACATGTTGATACCGCTTATATTTCTTGGCAAAATGGCTGGCGATTTTAGCCAACGTCTTTGTCGGAGCTATCCCCAAAGAAACCGGGACTTTGGCATCATACATAACTGTCTGAACCAAATGCGCGCCGTATTCTTTTAAATACGACATGCCCGATAAGTCCAAAAAAGCCTCGTCAATGGAATACACTTCTATTCGCGGCGCATTGTTTTTCAAAATGTTCATCACGCGGGCAGACGTCTCTTCGTATAAATCAAAATGAGACGAAAAAACAAAAATGCCCTCTTTGACAATCAGCTCTTTGATTTTAAACGCCGGAATGCCCATCGGAATCCCCAACGCTTTAGCTTCATTGGAACGCGACACCACACACCCGTCATTTGCACTTAAAACCAAAACAGGCTTACCGTTCAAACCGGGCTTCAGTGCCCGTTCGCAAGAAACGAAAAAATTATCACAATCCACAAGTCCAATCATTTTCAGCTCTCTTTTGTTCTTGTTTTGTTCTTATCATTTTAGCGTACTTCTGTCGAGATGACAATTCGTTTATAAACAAAAGAGAGAAAATCTTGCGCTTCTTTTCAAAAAGGCTTATGATTTTGCCAGAAAGGAAACAACATGACCAAAATAACATGGAAACCGGGGACGCTGTTAGCGCCCGTACCGCCTGCGATGATTTCTTGCGGCACACTGGAAAAACCAAACGTGATGACGGCGGCTTGGACCGGCATCATCAATTCCGAACCGCCGATGACATATGTGTCCATTCGACCGTCTCGGTATTCACACGAAATTATTTCAAAGACGAAAGAATTTGTCATTAACATGACAACGTTGGATTTGGTAAAGGCAGCCGATTATTGCGGTGTTAAATCCGGCCGAACGATTGATAAGTTCAAAGAAATGAATTTAACCGCAGCCTCTTCCTCCGTTATCAAAGCGCCACAAATCGCGCAAAGCCCTGTGTCATTGGAATGTCAGGTCACGGCGATACACTCTTTTGAAACACACGACATGTTTTTGGCCAAAATCGTTGCCGTTCAAGTAGACGATCGGTATATCGACGAAGCCGGAAAATTGTGGATGGAAAAAATGGGATTGGTGGCCTATGCGCATGGCTCTTATTTCACGATGGGACGATTGTTAGGCAAATTCGGTTTTTCCGTTGAAAAGAAACCCAAAAAGCAACCCAAAGCCCATCTGCCCCGATTGGAACAACCCCTTATGCGACGGCGCCCGAAACGATCTTTCAAAAAATGAAAAAGGAGCGGTTTCCCGCTCCTTTCCCTTTATTTGTGATGAGAATCTGATTTTTGAGCATTCATTGATTCTTTTTGATGTCCCATAGACATTTTTCCGGAATCTTTGCTGCTGTCTTTTTGGGAAGATTTCTCATTGGCAGATTTAGAACATCCGCATCCGCCGCAAGCTTTCTTTTCCATTTTGTTTCCCCTCCTTTCCGGGCCTTTCCCCTTTAAAGAGATAAAAACATTTCACATCATTGACAAGTATGCTTTGGTCTAACGCGTATGAGACTTCATTTTTTCCAACAAAGCCAATGCCCGCGGGCAAGGCGGTAATTCTTCGAACGGTCCCAAAAAGCAAATTTTATTCGTTTTCTGTTCAATCACGGACGGAATAGGACAAGGCGCCAAACAATCTTCCCCTTTTTGCCGCAAGTGGTTAAACAAAACCTCTGTTTTTGCCATAAAATCCTGCAACAGTTCAGTACCGCCGGCTTTGCACACAAAGGCATTTAATTGTTTTAATTTATCAAAATTACGGTAACACTTTAATTCGCCGGCCACTTGAACCAGCGCATCATAGACGCCCGGTTGATGAAACGTTTGTTTATAAAAAGAAGATTGGTTCATTTTGGTCATCAAACGCTTAAAGGCCTTTTGAGAAAAATCTTTTTCTTCCTGTTGCCGTTGAATACCTTCCAAAATCTGCGGAAAAATCGGCACAATTTTATTACGGCGGACAAGATGTTTTTTGTTTTCATTTAAATGCAGGCATGTGGGCGAAGCTTGTTTTTCAACCAACAGCCGCAACAACAACGCCTCATCCTGAATGATTAAATCATTTAAAAAAGAAGACTTGGTTTCCGTCAATTGCGCCGCCACGTCTAACGCCTCTTTGAAAACCGGAAAAGATCTGATACGAACAGCCTTTTCCAACAATTTATTTTCCCGTAAAAAGGCGGCAGCTTTTTCCGTTTTTTTCATCCCTTGCAAAACAGCGGCGAATTCCGTTAAACTCACCGAAAAAGCTTCCAACGTTCCGTCCTTTTTCAAATCATAGACAAACGCCGTTCCGTGCAAAATCTCGTCTAAAAAGTTAGGCAGTAAACCCACTTTATTTCGACGTTTCATTTCTTTCAGCACAATCAGTTCCTTTTTCCGTTTAAGCGGCAAAGCGCAAATCCATTTTCGTGCCGATTGTGTTATTTCTTTTACATTTCGCATTTTATTTCCTGTGGATATCTTTTTATCCTTAACCGAGCAGCAATATAAAATGAGCCTTTTTTGCACATTTTTCAAGTACCTTATTCTCAAACCTTACTAAAAATTCATAAAACCGACATTTTTCAATCCCGTTCGGAATTTCCTGTTTTGTCGATATTTCCTCCACTACCGTGTTTTTTATATAATTAAAGTATACAAAGATTTTATTTATTTGTCCAGAAATAAACGCTTGCAGATTAAAGATTTTCTCTTTACACTCATATGTATGTTAAAATTAAGGAGAAAAAGATGAAAAAAACAACTTACTTCATGGCAGCGCTTTTGTTATCGGCGGCCGTTCCGGCTCAAGCCATCGACATCACCAGCCCGTTTTACCTGCCCAGAACCGGTCGAATTGTTTCAACGACTGCTGCCGAATACAATCATAAACAAGTTAAAAGCGATTCTCAAAATTATCATGCCAGAGACCGCATTTTATCTCAAACCATTGAATACGGCGTGGCACCGAGAGTTTCCGTAGAAGCTCATATTCAAAACGCATGGAATCGAACCAAAGGCACGATTACCGACATCGGTTATGAAAACGGCCATGAAGATACAAATGTCGATTGGCGCATCGGCACAAAGTACAACATTGTCAATACCGGTTTTTCTTTTGCTCAATTAGGTTTAGGATACGGACAAAAAGAAACCCATCACATGAACGGAGCGTATAAATATGTGGATTTCGGCACGAAAATCGGTCAGGATTTAGGCATCGTCATGCCCTATGCCGGTATCGGAATCGAATTCCCGGTCGCCCAAAGCAAAGAATCCGATAACAACATGAAATATGAAGGATACATCGGATTACATCACTATCTTTATAACTTCCTTTCGCTGGATGCAGCCTTGAACTTGAATTACGATGAAATGTACGAAGCCAGAGAATGGCGGACGGATTTAGCGGCTGATTATTTCTTGTCGCCTTATTCAACAATCGGCGTGTATGGCAGCTATGTCATTGATGACAGCGGAAAATGGGACTCACGCGCTTACGAACATCAAATCGGCATTCGGTTTAAAACCGTCTTTTAACAAAGGGCCTGCGGGCCCTTTTTCATTAACCGGCTTGATTTTATGAACGCGGCAATCCATTTGATAACCGAGAAAGGAACGCTTATGGATAAATTGCCTCTTCAAAAGCCGCATCCGTATCGGTTACTGTTAACGGCACTGCTTGTACCGGCGGTTTTTGCATTTTTATTGACTTTTTTGATGTACCGAATGGATCATTCGCGTCAAATGGCTGTTGCATTGGTTTTAATTATCAGCTTGTGTTCTTGGATTTTGTACATTGTTTTAAAATCCATCAAAGAATGGAAAATAAAATATTGGCAACGCTATCCGAAAGTCGTCCACATGCACGAAGAATTACCGATTAAACCGAACACAGCCTTTTTAATCGCAACCAAATCAATCATTTTGTATATTCTGCTTTTCGGATATTTAACCGTCGTTTTGGGGTTTGCTTTGGTTTATGACGCCTTGAATATAACAACGGCCAACGGCTTATTGAACAATATTTATTTCAGCCTGACGACTATGACAACGGTCGGCTACGGAGACTTTGTTCCTTTGGCCGGCGGACGTTTTTTTGCAAACATTGAAATGATTTTCGGCGTGATTTACCAAATCATCGCTATCGGTGCCGGAACAGGCTATCTCATTCGTTACACCGATGAAGACAATCATATTATTGAGTAAAAAAAGAGAGGCTTATCGCCCCTCTTCAATTCTTAAAAAAGGGAGCTTTCAGGAACTCCCTTTTCTTTTAAAATTCATACCGCAGTTTCATCATCACCGTATGCGCGTAAAATTTATAGGTTTCATCGTTCCGTTCACCGTGCCGATTCGTTCGCATGTACCGGTATTCCAAACTGGCCACAAGCGGAACAACAAAGACTTCGGCATCTATACCGACCATTCCTTGATATCCCAAGACATATTCACCTTCATACCGTCCCGGGCCCAATCCGATACCGACATAAGGCGTCAACAACGGAATCGGAAACGGGATATCAACATAACCGTTTGCCATCACACCGTCATACGTTGCTTTGCCGCCATGTTCGATTTTCGCCCGGTTATGCAAGTATTCCCCTTCAACGCGGATGATATCGATAAACGGCAAATCATACCCGACAGCCACCGAATACATATTAGAATTATCAATATCCGATTTTTCGCCGTTTCGCCAAGCGGTTCCCGTATTAAATGTTTTCCCGGCACCGGCAGAAACATAAAATTCCGCATGCGCCGCTGTCCCGAATAAAAGACATAATGCTAAAAATAAAGCTGCTGTACCTGTTTTCATTTTTTCCCTCTTTATCAAAAGTATTACATACATAGTTATATACTATCCTGTGAAAAATACAAGCCTTTCTTTTTCATTTTCAAATTCATCTTTACTTGACAAATAAAAACAAAAGCATATACTTTACCCGAACGCCAAGAGAGGTCCTATGTTCCCTTTTAAAAAGTCTGTTCTGATTAAAAGAAAAGAAGACGCTTTGTTTATGACAACGCCTAAAGGTTCTCTGCCGCAACCGGTTCTGAAAGACATCGAAAAACAATTGGACAATCCGGACATTCGACGGGTTGTTTTTTACTTTGATACCAAAAGCGAACATGAAAATGCGGTTATTGAAGATGTTTGCCGGCTGTTGGTGAGCTATCCGGATTTAGAGGCTAAAATCCTCAGACGCAAAAACATCTTGTTTTTGCAACGCCCGCTTTCCGACACGGAACGATTGATTCGTTTTCCGCAAAGCAAAATAATCAGCTCGCCGCAAAAATTTGTATATGAAGGCGCGTTTTTCAAACCTAAATCCCGTTTGTTTGAAACAATTTTGGATACAATCGTTATCGATAAACCGCGTCTGGTTCAATTTTCTTTTCCCGTTAAAAGAAATGCCGAAACAAATACTGACTTTTTGCATCGAACGGCAGACATTCGCTTGTTGATTTTAAAAGAATTACAGGAAGAAAACGCCATTGGCGGCATTCAATTTTTTGCCTACCGCAACCAGAAAAAAGAATTGGTTGATGCGTATGTTCGGCACGAAAATTTTGAAATCAAAAAATGCCAAATCTTCCACCCGCCCGTCCCCGCATCACGAGAATCGGACACACCCGTCTTTCCGCTTCATATCAGTAAATATCAGCGTAAATTGCTTGCGCGGCAAATAGAGCTGCAACAGGCCGTCAACGACAGATAATCCCGACGCAAAAACAAAGCCGTTTCATCATTCTTTTCTTGACTTTTGTCAACCTTTCCTGTACACTTATAAAAAGTGAGGGAAAAATGGGGATTGAAGAATTACAGCCGCTTTTGGAAAAAAGCTTTTTGGAAGTCGGATTTAAAAGTTTAAAAATTCAGCAAATTGCCGAAAAAATACATGCCAGACACAAATCAACCGTCATGCCGTGCATTCGTGAAACCATTGAGGCTTTCCAAGAATACGGTTTAACCATTGCTCAATGGGAAAAAGCGGTCATTCAATATCCGCATCTGGCCGTAACCAATCCGGCAACTTTGTCTGATCACTTTGAAGAAACTTTCCGTTGTTTTAAAGAGTTCGGCTTTTCCAAAAAGGAATTTTTAACGGCTTTTGTCAAAGTGCCGACTTTGTTTTTGTACACACCCCAAAAATTGCACAGCAATGTTCTTCAAACGGCAAAAGCTTTACAAGGCATCACGCCGGATTTGTCGGACAAAGAATATTTAAAAATGTGCCTGAACGAACCGACTTTGTTTCATACGCGGCCGCATACAATCATGAATAACATTGAACGCATTGTTGCGCCTTATCAAAAAAACGGTTTGACGATGACGAGCTTCATCGGTTCTGCCCGCAAAAAGCCCTGTTTATTGTATCTGGCACCGGACAGCATTCATAAAAAGATGGCTCAAATGATTGCTTTTTATCAAAAAAACGGACTGGATTTATCAACATGTCTGGCGGCGTACAAAGGCAATCCGGCTTTCTATTATCAAAAACCGGAAACGTTGCAAAGCAATATCATGCGTGTGGCGACTTTCTTTGTTAAAGAAGGCATTCCTGCAGCTGAATATATTCGAACGGTTTCGGTGAAAAAATCAATGCTGTTTTCGCAAGCGCCGGAAACCATTTTGGAACATTTGCATTTGATGAAACAGTATCACAAAGACGGTGCTTTTTCGTTATACCGCGGTGAAAATTCATTTCACAACATTTTGAAATATATTTTAAACCGACCGATTATGTTGACTTATTCATCGGAAAACTTGGGTTTGCGGCATTTGTATTCACAAGTCAAACAAGCGCATCACGAACCCACTTACATGGGTGTTTTGACCGAAACCAAAGGCGAAATCATAAAATACTTGCAAAAACATGCTCGCGGAATTCATTTAAACCTGTTAAAAGAACACGGTTATTCTTGAGCTAATCGCGCCAACGTTTCCAAAATTCGTTTCACGCCGTTCACACGATCTTCCATCCGATCCCAAGCACGCGTTACGGTCAGCTTATCCGGCTTTAATTTGGCAAGCCCCATTTGCCCGTTGATAAAGCCCACCAATCCGGCTGGATTCGGATACAGGTTGTTATGAAACGAAATCGTCAATCCCTTTGGACCGGCATCTAATTTTTCCACAAAAGCAGCCCGACACAACGCTTTGATTTGAACAATTTCAAATAAATTTTGAACTTCCTGCGGAATCGGGCCAAACCGATCTTGCAGTTCAAGCCGCATCTCATCCAACTCGGCTTCATCTTCAATGTTGGCCAACCGATGATACAATTCCATACGAAGCCCTAAATCCGGCACATAGCTTTCGGGAATAAGAACCGACAATCCCAAAGAAATCTGCGGCGACCAATTTTCCTGTGCCTGTAATTCTTCGGCACCGGTACCGGCTTTTAACGTTGCCACAGCTTCTTCCAACATCTTTTGATATAATTCAACGCCGACTTCTTTGATATGCCCGGATTGCTCCTGCCCCAACAGATTGCCGGCGCCTCGAATATCCAAATCATGGCTGGCCAACGTAAAACCGGCACCTAAACTGTCCAAACTCTGCATAACCGACAACCGGCGCGTCGCTGTGGGTGTCAATTTCTTATGTTCAACCGTTGTTAAATAAGCGTATGCTTTGACTTTAGAACGCCCGACCCGGCCGCGCAATTGATACAAAGCCGCTAACCCAAACATATCAGCTTTGTGGACAATCATCGTATTGACTGAAGGCATATCCAAACCGGATTCAATAATCGACGTGGCCAACAGCACATCGTACTTACCGTCGGCAAAATCATTCATGATTTTTTCCAATTGAGACGGGCTCATTTGTCCATGCGCCGACACAATTTTGACTTCCGGCACGATTTTATGTAGCCGTTCCAACAACGGAGCCATATCACTGATTCGCGGACACACATAAAATGTTTGGCCGCCGCGTAAATGTTCCCGCATGATGGCATCGCGAATAATGACGGGATCAAACGGCATGACAAATGTACTGACAGCCATTCGATCCACCGGCGGCGTTGCAATAACACTTAAATCACGCACCCCCGTCAAAGACATTTGCAACGTTCTCGGAATAGGCGTTGCCGTCAAAGTCAACACATGAACATCGGATTTCAGTTCTTTTAACCGTTCTTTGTGTGCAACACCGAAATGCTGCTCTTCATCCACAATCAACAAACCTAAATTTTTAAAAGAAAGATTTTTCGAAAGCAACGCATGCGTCCCGATAACGATATCAATGCTGCCGTCTGCCAGCCCTTTTTTGGTTTCTCCCGCTTCTTTAGCGGACACCAATCGAGACAACCGACCAATTTTTAACGGAAATCCTTTAAAGCGTTTGGCAAAAGTTTCATAATGTTGCCGTGCCAGCAACGTCGTCGGCACGACCAAAGCCACCTGCTCTCCGTTCATGGCCGCAATAAAAGCCGCCCGTAAAGCAACTTCCGTTTTGCCGAACCCGACGTCTCCGCAAATCAACCTATCCATCGGACAGCCCTTTTCAAAATCAGCCATCACTTGGTTAATAGATTTCAATTGATCTTGCGTTTCCACATACGGAAACCGCGCACAAAATTCATTATAAACACCGGCCGGCGGATAAATTTTCTCTGTTTTTTTCGCAAACCGCGCTGCCGCAACGGCAATTAATTTTTCCGCCATATCCAACAAGCGTTTTTTAATCCGGCTTTTCCGAGCTTCCCAAGCGCCACCGCCTAATTTGTCCAGCGCCACGTGCGTATTTTCGGAACCGTATCGAGACAACATATCCAAATTTTCAACCGGCACAAACAACTTGTCATCATCGGCATAAACGATTTTTAAACAATCATGTGCCACACCGCCGACAGACAAGGTTACCAATCCTTCATAACGGCCGATACCGTGACTGACATGGACAACTAAATCGCCTTCAGACAGAGACGAAATGTCTTCGATAAAGTTTTCTTTGCTTTTACGATACTTGGTCGGACGCCCGACTTTTTCACCCAGCAAATCCGATTCCGTAAATAAAGTAATGTCCTTGCTTTTAAACCCTTTTTCAAGTGGCAGAACCATCACTGACGGCGTTTTTTTAACCGCAGCCGGCCAAGAAGAAACAACCGTCACCGGCACGCCTTTTTCCTTTAAAATGCCGGCGATTCGGTCTGCGCTGACGGAAGAATAAGCACCGATAACAACGTGTTCTTTGGTTTTTACGATATAATCGGCCAATTTATCAAAAACATCCTGACTTTCACGCGAAGCTGCAAAATTTTCGCCTACTCGGCCACCCATGTCTTTTGAATCAGGCTCTACAAACGGCGAAAATTGAACAACCGGCCGGTCTTCCAATAAAGAAGCCCACGCTTTTTCGTCCCAAAAGAACAAATCCGGCGGAACAGGCCGATAAACCAGCCCCATATCCGCTTTATTTTCCAAAGAAGCTAAACGCGCCTCATAGTATTCCTTTATCTGCGCCCAACGGTCTTCAACGGCTTTATCCGCACCGAAATCCAAAGAAACCGGCACATCGGGTTGATAGGATAAAACAGAACTCATCTTTTCAAAAAACAGCGACAGCCAATGCTCGATACCGGCCATTTTACGACCATGAGAAACACTTTCATACAACAAATCATCCGTCGTGCCGAACAAATCCCGATACTTTGTGCGAAAACGTGCAATGCTGTCCGGCGTTAATATAAACTCTGCCATGGGTTTCAAGGAAAAAGAATCAACTTGACCGATGGTTTTCTGGCTAATCGGGTCAAACGTGCGGATACTTTCCAATTCATCGCCGAACAAATCTAACCGCATCGGATGTTCCGCTCCGGCCGGGAACAAATCCACAATGCCGCCGCGCAGTGCATATTCACCGGGTTCCATAACTTGCTCGGTTCGTGTGTAGCCGTTTTCGTTTAAAAAAGCCTGAACTTGATTCCATTCAAAAGAACCGCCGACCCGCGCGTCCAAAAAATGACCTTTGAAAAAATCTTTCGGCGGCACTTTTTGCAAGACGGCATTAACCGACGTTAAAATCAAAGTCGGTTTTTGAAAAGCACCGGTATTGGCAAGCTTTGACAACGTTTCCAATCGGGCGCCTTCAATATCCGGATGCGGGGAAACGCGGTCATAAGGCACCGTATCCCATGCCGGAAAATCCCACACGCTGACATCGGGCGCCATGATGGCAAGAGCTTCTTTTATCTGTTGTAAATGCGCCTCTCCCGCTGCCACATGAAAAAGCGATTGATGGCGGCGAACCAAATCCGCCAACACCAACACATCATACCCGCCGGGTACGCCCGAAAAAATGCATCGTTTATTCTTCATAACGTTTAATATACACAGGTTTGAAAAAGGAGCCAAGAATATTTTTATACCGGCCAGAAACACGAACCGGTTTAAAATGAATCAAGGTTGTTTTATTATGATGGTATTGACGCCTCAACAAAGCCCTTTTTTTGCATTAAAGCAACCGGCCGTTTTGGAGTATTTTCCAAACGGTTTTAAAAAATAAAAAACCGACGAACGGCAAAGAAGGCAATCTGATTTCGGATGTTTCAACAAAAATACAGAAAATTTAAAGATTTTTATTGACAAGAAAGAGTTCTTGCTGTATAAGTGCAGTTCTTAATTTTATGTTTTTGGATTGATAGAGGATTAATATGTTTGCAGTTATTAAGACCGGCGGAAAGCAATACAAAGTGACAAAAGACAGCGTCATTGTGATTGAACGCGTTGCTGGGCAAGCCGGAGAAAAAGTAAATTTCAACGAAGTTTTAATGGTTGACGGAAATGTCGGCGCTCCCTTTGTCGAAGGTGCTTCGGTCGTAGGCGAAATCGTGAAGCAAACCCGCGGGGAAAAAGTGATTGTTTTCAAAAAACGCCGTCGGCAAGGTTATCGTCGTAAAAATGGTCACAAGCAAGAATTGTCTGTTGTCAAAATTGCAGACATCAAAGCTTAAGGTATAAGGAGAAAAGTCATGGCTCATAAAAAAGCAGGCGGTAGTACAAGAAACGGACGCGACTCCGAAGGTCGTCGTTTAGGCGTCAAAAAAGCCGGCGGGCAAGCTGTTATTGCCGGAAACATCATCATTCGTCAACGCGGGACAAAATACCGCCCGGGTGAAAATGTCGGTCTGGGTGTTGATCACACCATTTTTGCAACATCTGACGGTGTTGTTGAATTTACTCGGTCCAAAGAAGACCGTGTCTATGTCAACGTTGTTAAAAAAGCTGACTAGTATTAACGCAAACAATTATGGAAAGAGAAGGATTTTGTATCCTTCTCTTTTTCGCATAAGAATGACCGAATAACCGGCCGGGCAAAATGAGTGGGCAATCGGCCGCATAAGAAGACCGGGTGGCTGGTCGCATAAGAAGACCGGACAAAGGTCAGGCGGTTCCCCTGAGATTTTATATTTGTCCTCTTTTCAAACAAAACAGCTTTCAAAACGATTTTCTGTTTCACCCCGGCCTGAAGCTCTTCCTCTTTTTCATATAAAAATTCCTTGCTTTCCGGGCGTGTTTCAGTTACCTTAACAAAAGAAAGTACAAGGATGATAAAATGAAGTTTTTAGATCAGGCAAAAATTTATATTAAAGCAGGAGACGGCGGTCACGGTGCCTGTTCTTTTCGGCATGAAAAATTCATTGAATTCGGCGGTCCGGACGGCGGAACGGGCGGCAAAGGCGGCGATGTGATTTTAGAGGCTGTACCCAACCTCAACACATTAATTGATTTCCGCTATCAACAACACTTTCGCGCTCAAAACGGACGTCCCGGAGCAGGAAACAACTGCACGGGTGCCGGCGGAGAAGATTTGATTATAAAGGTACCTGTCGGAACCGAAATTACGGATGAAACCGGCCGGGTTGTTATTGCCGATTTAACAAAAGACGGTCAACGGTACACTATTGCCAAAGGCGGCATGGGCGGAAAAGGGAATGATTCTTTTAAAAGCTCAACAAATCAAGCGCCGCGGCGAGCAGATCCGGGAGAACCCGGCGAGGAAATGTTTATTTGGTTGCGGTTGAAATTAATTGCCGATGTGGGATTAATCGGAAAACCGAATGCCGGAAAATCAACCTTACTCACGGCAGTCACCAAAGCGCGCCCCAAAATCGCCAATTATCCGTTTACGACGTTGCACCCGCATTTGGGGGTTGCCATGATAGACGGTAAAGAAATGTTAATGGCGGACATTCCGGGATTGATTGAAGGGGCTTCCGAAGGCGTCGGACTGGGAACCAAGTTTTTAAAACACATTGAACGGTGTTCTGTTTTTATTCATGTGATTGACGGTACCGAACCGGATATTTTACAAAGCTATCAAACAATTCGCGCTGAACTTAAAAAATACAGTGCTTCACTGGCTCAAAAACCGGAAATTATCGCCTTGAATAAATGTGACTGTCTGACGGACGAAGACATTGAAAATGCGAAAAAAGAACTTCGCAAAGCAACGCCTGATGCCGTGTACGTCATCTCCGGCATTGCAGGCATGGGATTAAAAGAACTGTTACGGGCTGCCGACGTTTATGTTCAAGCAGCTCAACAAGAAAAGGATGAAAACGAATGACTCGGGCAACAACGCAAACGTCCAAAAAGGGAAAGACACAAGAAAGCGGTAAGACAAAACGTTCTGTTTCGACCAAGGTCAGACCTTCGGTTGAAGATCTGTTGGCGTTTATTTTAAAATTTTTGGATGACGGAAAAGCACAAGATGTTCTTTCCATTGACTTAAAAGGCAAAACGTCTTTGGCAGATTATTTGGTGGTTGCTTCCGGTTCATCCACGCGTCAAGTCAATGCCTTAGCGGTTACATTGGCGGAAAAATTAAAAGAAAAACATATTTCATGCCGTATTGAAGGAAAACAAGGAACCGGTGAATGGATGATTATCGATTTGGGCGATATTATCGTTCACATTTTCCATCCGGAAACACGGGCTTTTTACGAAATCGAAGAGTTGTGGGGTATTAAAACGCCTGTCAAAAAATAAGGATAAAACGCATGCTGCCGAAAATTCCCATTTTAAGATTACCGGATTCTTTAGATATTCCCCTGCCCAAATATCAAGACGGCATCGGCACGACACTGACGCTGGCGGCAGCAATTTCAAACCCGATTAAAATCGCTCCGGGTGACTTTGTAACTGTTCCAACCGGCTTTCAATGTGCTTTGCCGCTCGGCATAGAAGCACAAATCCGTTCTTTGGTTCACTTTTCGGATGCAATGCCGATTATCGTTCTAAACGCACCGGTTACCATTGACGCATCCAATCATCAACCCATTTCCGTTACTTTAAAAAACATGGGACACAACAGTGTCTTAATCCGACGCGGACAGCCGATTGCAACGCTTGTTTTTTCTCCGGTTCTGCGGATTTTATGGGATGAAATCAAACAACCGGAAAAACCGAAACCTGAACCGGCGGTTTTGGTTACGGATGAAGAAACGGCAGACACCTTAATCCCTGTTGTTGAACAATCGCCGAAACCGGATGAACCGTTGCCGTCACCTCCGGACATGGAAACATTTTCACAATCGGAAATTAAGCGCATGCAGGAAGAAGCGGATAAAGCACTGGATTCTATTGATGAAATCGAATATCAAGATATTCCGAACGGTCATTCCGAGGAGGCTTTTTTAGAACCTGCTCCTGCCGTTAATCAAGAACATCCTGACGAAATCGGTGAGATATCCGCCCCACCGTTTATTCCGCCGGAAGTCGAAGAAATTGCTCAAGAAACAACGGTGCCTCCCGAAGCAATCGGTCCGATTGTTGAAACAAATGTCCTTCAAGATGAATTAAAAGATGAACAGGCCAATCCGGCAGCAATGCCGGACGTGCCGACACAAGACGAAGAAATCATTCCGGATGATGTCCCCGTGGCAGCGCCGGTCATTCCGCCGGTTGAACCGCCTGTTCCGCCGACCGAAGATGAGGAGAAACATGATTAGGTTTCTGTTTGTTTTTTGTCTTTTTGGTACGTGTTGTGCCGTTCATGCACAAAGTACATTGCCGCGTTTTGCGTCATTGCACAGCAATGAAATCAACTTGCGCACCGGTCCCGGAGAACGTTTTCCGATTGAATGGGTTTATCGGCGCGTTTCTTTACCGGTTGAAATCATTGATGAATTTGAACACTGGCGTAAAATCAGGGACATCGATAACACGACCGGTTGGGTGCATAAAAAAATGTTGTCCGGGAAAAGAACGGCTTTGACACTTAAAAACAAACAACATACGTTGTACAAAAAAGAAACCATTGCCTCTCGGCCGCTGGCCTATATCGACGGGCAAATTATCGTTACATTGGAAAAATGCCGCCCTGAATCTGCTTTTTGTAAAGTCTCTTTTCAAAAAATCAGCGGCTACCTCATCAAAGACGATTTATGGGGATTGTATGAAGAGGAGACCATCGATTGAAAAAATACATTTGGCTCTTTTTATTTTGTTGGTTGGCAATACCTGTTTGGGCACAAACAGCAGTTTCTTTTGTCGGACAAAATTTTGACGAATATGTCTTGACGACAAAAGATAAAAAATGCACATTGCGCTATTTGTCTCCGGTCAAAGTCCCTTCTGATTGGAACATTTATATTTCCGATGAAAAATGTTTGGAAAACGGCGCGCACGAAGTTCACATTTTGGATCCGGAGCAAGTCGTTCGCGATTCGCTTTCCGGTTATTTTATGGATGGTTATTTTGTCGGATCAGCGCCGCTTAACACGCCGATTATTAAACGTGTTTCGACAACGCCCGGCATTCAGGAAGCTTTTTATTTCATCGAAAATGACCCTGCCCTTAAAATTGATTACATCGGAAAAATGACGTCCCGCATTCAAAACTTTCTGTATCCGGCTTTTAATGTGTGTGAACCGTTCCATGTGATTGCAGTCACCTCAAATAAAAAGCTTTTTGAAAAAGAAGAAACGTTAAGCAGTCTGGTCACGGTTGTTAAAAGCTATGCGCAAAACATCTGCCCGAACGTATCGACGTTGATTTTTGAAGCATCTGACAGCCCGGAATACGAAACAAACGTCTTTTCCCGGTTGCACCTTGAAAAAGGCCCCACCGGCGCTTGGGTGCTCATTTTGGAAAAATCTTTTAATCAACTGGTTCATGAAAAAGAAACGGATTTGCAAAAACAAAAGCTGCTTCAACAAACGTACACGCTTTTGGAAGATTTGCCGCCTTATGACCGACCGGCCTTTTTATTCGGCCAATTCAAGGTTGATTTTCCGTACCAATTGATGGCGGCCGCAGATTTATTGGACATGCCGGTCAAAGGATGTTTTGTGCTTCATGTAACGGAAAAAAATGAAAAAACAAGCTGGGCAGACTTGCCGTTTGCATTGCAAATCGACACACCTTTGGATGCCGGATGGTATCTGGTAACGGGACAAATAACGCCGCTTTCGTTGCAAGAAAAGAAAAAAGCCGGCATTTCATGGAAAAAACCGGCGGCTCGCGTGGCATTGTCAGCCCATGAAGCATGCCGCCAAGCAAACTGTTCCGAGTGGGAAGAAACGGCTTATTTAATGGAAAAAAAGTATGATGTCCCGCGTTCATTCTTTTTACCGACGGAGGAAACAGATGAAAAATAAACTTATTTATGCCATGATTGGATGTTTATTTGCATTTTCGTTTGCTTTTTTCGTGTATCAAATTCATCTGCATTCCGTCAAAGCCGTACAAGCCGCCATTCAAAACAAATCGTTTTTGGCCGGATTGTCCTATACAAAAGCCTCTCGTCCTTTTTTCAGTGAACAAACAGCTCTTTCGGATGTCACTTTTGTGGCTTACCCGGCCATTAAAACAATCGACAAAGTTAAATTCGGGCCGATTTCTTCGACCGCTTATGAAATTGAGGTTCTTCATGCCCAAATCAACTTGCATGATGTGATTTTGGAAAATGAACCGTCCAAAGCCGTACTTTTAAAGCACTTAAAAGACTACATTCCTTACCAAGATTGGGTTCATCAACCGCTTTTAACGCTGTTGTTAATCAGCCCGGAAACAGTGAATATCAACGGCCTGTTGACAATCAAAACAATGCCGCCGGGAAATAAAGCCTTAATTCAGGGGGAAATTCAAGTGCCTCATTTATTCACGGTATCTTTTTCCACAGAGGCTTCCCATTTGCCGAAAGACTTTACGGATCGCGTGCTGGATGCCCTCATGAATAAAGACGCCGATGCGTTAAACGGCCTTTCTTTCGGCCCCGTTGCGTATACATGGACGGATAACGGTTTTTATGAACGATATCATGCTTATTTAAAAACGTTGCCGCCGGCTTTCGTCAAAGAATGCCAAGACCGCAACCCGGCTTTGTATGAAAAAACAAAACAGCGCATTCACACCGGAACTTTGTCGGTGGAGCAACTTCAACAAAAGCTTAAAACGATGTTTTACAGCACGGCGAACACAAACAAATAAGCGCCGGTCACACACAAAGTCACCAAAACCAATCGGATATAATCGGCCAAAAAACCGACAATTGAATGTTTCAAGTAAAACATTTCGGCGCGTAAAATCAACAGCCAATACAAAGAGCGCCCCAAAAAAGCAACCAACAACAAGCTTAAATAAAGCGTCGGGTCACCCAATGTATAAAACAACTCTTGCGTATCCGGATGCGTTGTAATCAAAAGAGCGGCAGCAACCATGCCGATGACATCCATGACATGAAAAGACAAGCGTTTTTTTAAAAATCTCCCAAATTTCATAGAACCCCCTCTTTTATCAACGGCGGCGGATCATGCGTCTGGATCGTCCGCTGGGTTGAGCCCCTTGCGGCCGCGTAACAACCGTACCGCCCGGTGTCGCTCCCGTCGTTACATTTCCCCAAGAACCGCCTTGGTTTCCGACAATCGTCGTCGCCCCGCGTGTTGAATAAATTGAATTGGAAATCTGCATCGGCGGCACCGGAGAAACAACCGTATTCGGATCGATTTTTTGTAATTCCAAAACATAATTTTTAGCTTGCGAAATTTCAGACAAGCTCATGCTGTCTCCCAGCTTTTCCAAAGCCTCATTCGCTTCGGGCATGTTTTGTTCGGAAGCCATGACCAACCACGCATATGCCTGAATCTTATCAACCTTTCCGGCCGCACCACCCGCATATAGCGTTGCTAAATTATATTGTGCATTCGGATCACCTTTTTGAGCCGCATACGTATAGTAAAGCAATGCTTCCGACGGGTTTGCTTTCACAACGCCCTTGCCTTGCTGATAAACGGATCCCAAAAAGTAATGCGCACTCACATCCCCGAGCGCCGCCGAACGCAAATAATAATCCAACGCTTTGTTAACATCCTGACGAACGCCATATCCGTAGAAATACAAATTCCCCAAATAAAGCTGCAACACCGGCGAATTGACATGTTCAATGTCATTCAACAACTCAAACGCTTTGTCATAGTTTTGAGGAATTCCGTCCCCTTTGTAATACATCACGCCCAAATTAATCGTTGCCGTAATATCCCCTTCGTCGGCAGAAGCTTGATATAATTCGAAAGCCTTCTTTTTATTCTGCGGCACACCGCGGCCGGCATCATACATAAAAGCCAAAAAAGTCTGCGCTTCCACGTGTCCTTTGTCCGCCGCATTGCGGAATAATTCAAACGCCTTTTCATCGTCTTGAGCAACGCCCTGTCCTTGATAATACAGGTACCCCATTAAATATTGTGCCTTTGCATCACCGGCATCCGCCGCTGTGGCCAATTCCTGTGCCGCGACAGTATAATTC
The DNA here is from genome assembly GCA_937935995.1 of uncultured Alphaproteobacteria bacterium. Classification (GTDB taxonomy): domain Bacteria; phylum Pseudomonadota; class Alphaproteobacteria; order CAAHEQ01; family UBA3637; genus CALXXA01. Next base: position 37,933 of record CALGXF010000067.1, on the reverse strand, counting down.
CCGGCCTGAAGCGCTTCCACGCCTTTGGCATAATCGGCGCGGCTGACTGTCGACGCCAACATCATCCCCGATACCAATAATGCATATTTCCACATCATGTTTTATCCCTTTGACAACTTATTTTTATCAAAGTGTATCAAAAGCCATTCTTTCTGTCTAGCTGTTTTTTATTTTTTGAAATCGAATGCAACAGAAGTCTTGCGTTTTAAAATAAATTCTTTTATGCTGAGGAAAATAAAAGGAGTCAAAAATGTTACGTGAAAAAATCAAAACTGAACTGGTTGCCGCAATGAAAGCAAAAGATGAAAGCAAAACATCTGTTCTGCGGCTGATTAATTCTTCCATTAAAGACAAAGACATCGCGGCTCGGCCTGCCGGAAAAGCAGACGGCATCAGCGATGATGAAATCTTACAGCTGTTGCAATCCATGATTAAGCAAAGAAAAGAAAGCATCGATTTGTATGAAAAAGGCAATCGGGCAGACTTGGTCGCCAAAGAAAAAGCCGAAATTGATGTCATTTCATCTTTTTTACCGGCTCAAATGGATGACGCAGCCATCGAAGCAGCTATCAAGCAAGTCATTCAGGAAACCGGCGCTTCTTCCATGAAAGACATGGGCAAAGTGATGGGAAGCTTGCGTGGCAAGTATGCCGGCCAAATGGATTTCGGCAAAGCATCCGGCATGATTAAAGGACTTTTGGGCTAAATGGCGATTCCTGCCAAGTTTTTGGACGATTTGCGTGCCAGAGCGTCTCTGGTCGATATTGTCGGCCGGCGTGTCAAATTGACTCGACGCGGAACCGAATATTTAGGGCTATGTCCGTTTCATCATGAAAAAAGCCCGTCTTTTACGGTCAGCGAAGAAAAAGGCTTTTATCACTGTTTCGGGTGCGGCGCGCACGGAGACATTATCAATTTCCTGATGGAAGCTGAAAAACTGACATTTTATGAAGCTTTGGAAATCATCGCCCGTCAAGCCGGCATGGAAATTCCCCAAGCGACCGAAGAAGAAAGCAGACGGGCTCAAAAACAGGCATCTTTACATGAAATCATGGAAAAGGCCTGTGTGTTTTACGAAAAACAGTTGTTTCTGCCCGTCGGGAAACAAGCTTTATCTTATTTACAAAGTCGTGGTCTGACGTTGGAAGAAATAAAGAAATTCCGGTTAGGATATGCTCCGGTCGGCAATTTTTTGCGCCAGCATTTATTGCGCGAGGGATGCAAGGAAAGCGATTTGATTGATTTAGGATTGGTATGCCGGTCTAATGAACCGCATCGCGAAAACTTTGATTATTTCCGTGATCGCGTTTTGTTTTCCATCACCGATCGAAAAGGCCACATCATCGGATTCGGCGGCCGCGTCATGGGACAAGGAGAACCCAAATATTTGAATTCTCCCGAAACGCCGCTGTTTCACAAAGGCGAAAATTTATACGCCCTTTACCAATCTTTGGAAGGCATTCGGGAAACATCTCGTGTCATTTTAGTCGAAGGCTACATGGATGTGATTGCGCTTCATAAAGCCGGCATCAAAAATGCTGTTGCCCCGCTCGGAACGGCTTTGACCGAAAATCAACTTTACATTTTATGGAAAATGGCGCCGGAACCCATTATTTGTTTCGACGGTGATTCGGCCGGTCAACGGGCTGCGGATCGCGCCTGTAATCGGGCTTTACCGATTTTAAAACCCGGACATTCGTTGCAATTTGTCTGGCTGCCCGAAGGATTGGATCCCGATGAATTCGTAAAAGCTTACGGCCCGGATGCTTTTTTAAATCAATTAAAGGGCGCTAAATCTTTATTTTGGTTGGTTTGGAATCGGTTGGTAACGAACAAGAATTTTGATACGCCCGAAAAGCTGGCTCAACTTGAAAAAGAAATCAATGAATTGACGCAACAAATCAAAGATACTTCTGTTCGCGGGTTTTATGAAAAAGAATTAAAAGCGCGATTGAAACAATTTACGAAAGATTTGCTTTACACGCGCAAATCCGGCAAACCCAAAGCCCTTAACCCTTTTGTCGGAACCGTTGCCATGCCGGCCTTGTCTCCATTGCAGGCAGAAGCCAAAATGTTATTGGCCTATTTGGTTTGCTTTCCCGAAGTCGTCGGCAAACATTTGGAAGAACTGTGTGCATTGGAAATCAAAGATAAAAAAGTGGCTCGTTTATTGGATATTTTATCCACTGAACTTTCTTTAGACGATCAAATCACCGGCGAAAATTTACGACAAATCTTATCGAGCAAGTATTCTAACAATATCTTTATTTATTTAAAGACCGAAATTGAAGTGTTGGAACGTGCCGGCAAGTCGCCCGAAGAAGTCGAAATCGACATGAAACGGCGCTTAAATGCGTTGCACATGATGGCTGTTGAAGAAGACATTCAACGGTTAATGCATGAATTTACGCAAAATCCGACCAGTGAATTGTGGACTCAGATTTTGACCTTAAAGCACGAAAAAGAAAAATTAGGCGAAACCCTTTAATTTGAGCGTCTTTTGAATTAAAAACTTCCCTTTGCCTCCCTTCTTTTATAAAATATTCCGGGCATACGGGAAGTCCTTTTAGCCAAACGATTAAAACTTATTGACATTCCTTGCAAAAAAGTGTATAGAAAAGCGTTTAAGAATAACAGTAAAGAATGGGCATGATGATGAGTTCAGCAGATGAAGACGATTTGATGGCAGCTTATGACGAAGACGACAATACCCCGTCTTTGGAACAATCTTTAGGGCCTGCCTTTGAAAAACTGTTTGAAAAAGGCAAAGAACGCGGCTATGTCACGGCCGAAGAGCTGAACGATGCCATCTCTGTTGAACAAGGCCCCGAAGCCATTGAAGAAGCTGTGGCTATTTTATCCGAAAACGACATTAACTTATTGGAAAAAGAAGATGTTGTGGATGATGATGCTGTTCTTTCAAAAGAAACGCCGGCGGCGGAAGACGAAGAAACCGAAGAAGATGCGTTGGCTTTGGGACGGACGAATGATCCCGTTCGGATGTATTTGCGTGAAATGGGCATTGTCGAGCTGTTGACCCGCGAAGGTGAAATCGCGATTGCTAAACGAATCGAGGCCGGTTGGAATGTTATGATGGGCGGCTTATCCGAAAGTTCTTTAACAATGAAAGCCCTCGCCGGTTGGCACAATGCTTTGTTAACGGGCGAAATGTTGCTGCGTGACATCATTGATTTGGAAGCTACTTACGAAGCGGATCCGTCAAAAAAATCTTTGCTGGCGGCGCTGGAAAAGAAAGCGGCGGAAAAAGAAGAGCAAGCTTTAACGGAAGAACCGGTTAAACCTGTCGTCCAAGAAGAGGAAGAACCGTTGGATGAAGAAGACGATTCGTTCGATGATGAAGAAGAATTGGATGATGACGAAGCTCTGGACGATGATATCGATGAAGAAATCGAAGAAGAATCGACCGAAGAAGTTTTGGACGAAGAAGACGAAGACAGCAGTTCTTATTCCCTGCGTCAAATGGAAGAAGTTTTGTTGCCGCAAATTTTGGAAAATTTGGAGCAAATTACAAAAACTTATCAAAAGTTGCGCAAACTGCAAGTCAGCCGCAATGAATACGTTTTAAACGGAGAAGAAGCACCGGCATCTATTGAAGATAAATATCAAAAAGTTCATCTGGAAATGATTGAGCTGTTAAAAGGCATTCACTTCAATCCATCCAGAATTGAACAACTGATTGACCAAATTAATGAACTCAACAAGCGTTTAACTATGTTAGAGGGAAAACTGTTGCGTTTGGCAACACACTCCAAAATCAAACGCGAAGACTTTTTGGAATTTTACCGCGAAATCGAAAAAAATCCGAATTGGGCAGCTTTGGCCGTTAAACGCCCCGGAAAAGCGTGGAAAACCTTTGTCGAAAAATACGAAAAAGATGTTGATGCCATTCGGGACTCGATTGCGGCTTTGGCGGCCGAAACCCAAATGCCGATTGTGGAATACCGTCGTATTGTCAACACAGTCAAAAAAGGGGAACAGGAAACAAACCGCGCGAAACGTGAAATGATTGAAGCTAACTTGCGTTTGGTGATTTCAATTGCCAAAAAATACACCAATCGCGGTTTACAATTCTTGGATTTGATTCAAGAAGGTAATATCGGGTTAATGAAAGCGGTTGATAAATTTGAATACCGCCGTGGATATAAATTTTCAACTTATGCGACGTGGTGGATTCGTCAAGCCATTACGCGTTCCATTGCTGACCAAGCTCGGACAATTCGTATCCCGGTTCATATGATTGAAACGATTAACAAATTAGTTCGCACAGGGCGCCAAATGTTGCATGAAGGCGGCCAAGAACCGACACCGGAAGAATTGGCTGCTAAATTAAACATGCCGCTTGAAAAAGTGCGCAAAGTTATGAAGATTGCCAAAGAACCGATTAGTTTAGAAACACCCGTCGGGGATGAAGAAGACAGCCATTTAGGTGATTTTATTGAAGATAAAAGCACGGTTCAACCGTTGGATGCGGCTATTCAATCTAATTTACGGCAGGCTTGTTCAGCCGTTTTGGCAACATTAACGCCGCGTGAAGAACGTGTACTGCGGATGCGTTTTGGTATCGGAATGACGTCGGATCATACGTTGGAAGAAGTGGGGCAACAATTTTCCGTAACGCGCGAACGTATTCGTCAGATTGAGGCGAAGGCTTTACGGAAATTAAAGCATCCGAGCCGGTCGAAAAAATTACGCACATTCTTGGATAATTCCTAGAAAGTGCCGGTGGGGTCTGTAGCTCAGTTGGTTAGAGCTGGCCGCTCATAACGGTCTGGTCGGGGGTTCGAGTCCCTCCGGACCCACCATTAAGGAAAACTCCCTTTATGGGAGTTTTTTTTAATGGTTGAATACCGCAGGTATTGAACATCCGACCTCGGGGGCTGCGCAAGATAAAAGTTGCCTTTATGGCAAGTTTTATCGCGTAAAGCAATGAGACTTAACGAGGAAAAGCTGGCTTTGTCCGGCGCATTCCGAGTTTTAGTCGGAATTGCGAAGTCCCTCCGGACTCACCATTAAAAATTCCTAATTAGAATTAGGGAGTTTTTTGTATCCTCTAAACGGCTGTGTTTCCACGGTGGTCACCCTTACCAGAGGAAATCTAGAATTATTAAATCTTTATCAGCATCAATTTTTAAAGCTTGTTTAACTAAATCGGTTGGTTTACGCGTATCAAATAGTAGCTTTTCGAATAATTCTGCCTACAATCTTCATAAGACTAATATGTTGTAGGAACTACTCCTTATTGGACTTCTGACAAATATCTCTTTAATTGAGGTGCTCTTAACCCATTTTGCTCGAAAAATATTCTTCCCTCTTGCATCCATTTGTTAACAGTATCTTTATTAGTCATCCAGCACCTAGCTTTTGGGAAAAAATATTTTTCTCCCATATTTAGATTTATTATTTCATAATTATAATTTGCTGAATAAGTTTTACAGAAAGGTTATCTGGTTGCCATTTTGCCATACCGTCATTACAATAATATTAAACAGTTTTGTTTTTTGTTCTTGGTAATAAATTACAGTTAAATACTTCTGATTTTCTATATACTAATACATTAGAAAATTTTTGGGCATCATTTGCAAAATGCATAATTATCATGCCATGAAATACAAGTAAAGAAATTCTCTTCCCCAAAAACTTTATTATATAAGTATCACAAATTTATAACTTTATTATCATCAATTGAGACAAAAATCACACCATTATTGCGGAGCAAGTTTGCCAAAAGCCTTAACCGGGTAAGCATCATACATCTTAATAAACAAAATCTTTACCCGTATTATATAGTGGGTTAATATAAATCATCTTAACTTTGCGATAATAGGCAGCTTGCACGAATTTCAAACCCCCAAGGTTGTCCACCTCAATATAGTGATTGTTGGTTTTATCAAAATCCACACTTTCTTCCAAACAAAGGCAACGCGTACCGATAGAACGTTTGGCAACAATACGGTGATACTCGGCTTTTCCTTTCCATTCGAATTTGCACTTCTCAAAATCATTGTTTATAGATTCGCCGTTTTACCGTCAACCCTAAGGATTTTGATATCTTCACCATTTTAGTTTCTTTATATATAAAACAAGTCAAGTTAGTAGCCTCGTTTTAGATTATAAATATGCATTAGCATATTAAAAAACTTTTGAAATCGCAAGGTTTAGTACATTTTAATACCATATTTTAAATAAATAATTAATTCTAAAATATAAAAAAACAAATTAATGATCAATACTATTATTAATTCTTTTTTGAAATTTCTATTAATTGTGTATAAATGGCTTTATTACTTGATATAACTGGAATATTAAATTTCTGTTCAATCATGGCCTCCAAATGCAAAGTTGCAAAATTTGTGCATAAGATACAAATAGAATCAATGTCAGGGATAAGCTCCTGTTCAATCATCTCAGCCAATTTAGCATTGCTGAAAGACAAAAGTTCCTCTTTCGTTTTAATATTTAGATGAAATTCTTTTTGGATATTGATTCCTGAATTTTTCAGCCGCTGAGTTACTCCTTCTCCAATATCCGAGTTATACGGTGAGATAACTAAGGGCGATTTTCTTCCAATCATTTTAAAATATGCAATAACCGAAGTTAAAGGAAAAATTAATTCATCTTGCGGTTTATAATAAATTTCAGCAGAGGTACACAAAACGGCGGCCCGACACAGATTAATTCTTTTCATTTCAGCCAAAGCTTCAGGAATGCTTTCAACCAACTCTTTAGTGTATTTTTCTTCGTCTTGCCCATATGGTGTTTGGAATTTAAGTCTGGCAAAATGAAAATAAACATCATCAATATTTTCACGAATTAAGCGGGTGTATAGTTCTTTTTCGGCAACAATATTAGATGCGGGAACCAGAAGACCAAAATGCTTCATTTCTCTTTTCCCTTAATAGAGTTTATGATTTTATACAAATCTTTGTGCAAATCCGGAGTAAAATGATCTACACTAGACATATCAGTTTCCGTTTTGTTACATAAGACAGTTTTCATGCCGTAATTTTTTGCAGTTCTTAAGTTAACTGATTGATCATCAAACATCACACAATTTCGTCCGGAATCCGCATGTTCGTCAATTGCAAGCTCATATCCGGCAGACTGTGATTTAGGAACAAAGTTCGTCCGGTTAATACCGATAATATCCGAAAACTCATCCCTAATCCCCATCATGTACAAGGCTTTTTCCACATATATTTCGTTGGCGTTCGTTAAAATAACCTTTTTCTCGGGTATGGCTTGAAGTTGATTTTTAAAATTTTTATCTTTTTTCAGCTCAGAAAGATCTAAATTATAAGAATAATCAACAAATTCTTTGGGATCAATATTATGGCACTGTTGCAGGCCGACAACGGTAGAGCCATACTCAATACGGTATTTCCGGCTTAGTTGTCTGGCTTCTTTATATGATAAACCGAATTTTTCTTTTATGAATGTGGACATCCGGTATACTAACTGCTGTGGCAAAGTTGTAGCTTCAGGATGATAGATTGTTTCATCAAAGTCAAAAATTAAACATTGCAACGGAGGTTCTGCCAGTTGTAGCCGCTGTAAAATGTTTTTAGGCAATTCACGATCATTTCGAATAATATCAATTTTGCATTCCTGTCGCGGGGATAAGAGTTGTTTATATAAATTTCTTATAGCGGTAATCTGATTGATATCCATTCCCTTATCTTCAGCATCTCCGCGACTTTGGATCCTGTTAAATATTGTCTGAGGATCTGCATCCAACAAAATAATCCTGCCGTTTCTCTTATTTAACATCTGCAACAGTTCAGAAAAATCCTGATCCGATAAGCGGGAATACCCGCGCCGCAACGGGCCATATACCATTTCAGAAACAAAGGAACGATCTAAAACGACATTGGCACCATAGTCTTTAGACAAGATTCTAGAATATTTTTCCTTAATAGACAGGTTTGGATCATAGTTAAAATGCAAAGATTCATAACCTTTGTGAATTAATAAATTGGCCAGCGTTGTTTTTCCGACACCGTCACAACCTTCAAGTATTAAAAAATCATTCACGGCTGCATCCTTTTGTAAGAGATAACCCGGCTTTAACTAAAGGACACTCATTGGGCTTATGATTGTTGCAAAAATGACGTTTGTAGTTGATCATAACCAAATGAAGCCACCAGGTTAAAGGTTTATCCTCGGGAAGTTTTATTTTGCTGTCATAACCGCATTTCTGGGCAATTTGAAGCCAGTCATACGATTTGGCAAATTCTTCAAGCTGCTCTCTGACAACTTCATGGGCAAAGGGTGTTTTTCCTGATTTATATCCCATGCATGGTGCCAACATATCTTTCATTCCGCTGTCTACGGGCATAATCCCGCAGTAATACCCTTTAGCATACAAAACGCAGCATTGTCCGACTTTATACGAAGCTCCGTCTACATTTTTGGCAATGTCGGCAATAAGATCAAGGTTGGATACGTTTTGAATATCTTTATTTTTAAGGTTTGCATCTATGTAAGTGCTCATACTTCTGACAAAACGGATTCTAGCATCCGGCAAGCCCAAAGGCTTTAACATTGTTTTTAAATCATCATCGGAGGTTTGAGCTATTTCTTCATAAGAATGGCTTAGAAAATTGCCGATTGTTTTGGTGTAACTGCCCAACATACGGAATGAAACACGGGTACTAAGCCCGGCTACGAGCATTTTCATTCTCCAGTCAGATACGTCTTTAGGCCACCAAGGATTATTGTCATGAGAGTTAATAACTGCTTTTTTTACGTCATCCTGTGATGCCATGATCTCAATGGCTTTTAATTTTTCATTTTCTTGCATGTAGCACTCATCCTGCCAATTCGGCTTTTAGTAATTTAGGTTCAAGGGAATCTACAACCCTTATATCATAAGTAGAATAAGGTGTTAACTGTAAATTTTCTATTTGAGCTTTTATTGAACACGTGCCCAAAGTTCTTAATAAGGAATGACCGCTTTCAATAACAACCTCTCTAAAATTTTTTAGTATTCGTCCGGCAGGATAAACGCGTTGCTGCATTGGCATAACAAAACTGTCCATGATTTCCTGTTTATTCTTGTTATAATGGATCAAGTCCTTTTCTGTGTTTTTAACGATAACGCCCTGAGCCGGTGTCATATATCTATAAAATAAACGATGTGTTTGCAAACCTTTTTCATAAATTTGACGCAAATAATTCATATTAATAGTATGTGTTTTTTCTGTTTGTCCTGGCAGACCGTACATTAAATTTATACCGGGCAAAAATTTGGGAAATCCGTTGCTTCCGACTTCAGCACCATACTCGTTAATAATTTCTATTGCTTTGATAATCTTGTCGGCTCTACCAAAAATATGAGTGTCCTTTCGGACATCGTCATCAAAAGATTCAATACCGAAGGGAGCAACATTTCCATCCGTACAATATTGAACGACAAGCTTTACAAAATCGCGCCCGTGAGGCTCTGTCACGCTGTTCATATTAACATTGTCAATATGCAGCGTTTGGAGACTGGAGCACTCAGAGCGAATGCCTGACAATAATTCCTTCAGCTTTTCAACATTATTATATTGATAATGAAAGAAATTAGGTTGCCGTCCCAATCTGAAGTGACATACCCCGCTGCCATAAAGAGCTTTTATTTGTTTGATGATAGATGCCGGTTCTCTGTAAGTCGGACGAATATGCCGTTTTGCTTCAATACAATAGCTGCAGGTCGGCGTATTGCAACCGGTTCCGGTTTCAATCTCAGCCAAAATCGGATATGCTAACTGTTCGATAATTTTAACAGGTTGTTCAGAAATCTTGTCCAAAAGGTCATAATTCGGGAGTAAATAATTGTCTGAAACAGAGTTTTCTAAAATAAAGCGGTATGTGTTGCCAATGCAGACTTTGTCAATAATCTTAGCCAAGTTTGAGCGTTTATAATCGTCACAAATATTGTTATCAATACCCAAAACATAAAAAAGAATTTTATATGCCCGGCTGTTTTTCAAAAATTGGTATAATTCATCAATTAGCGGCGGAACGCAGGAAAAATATTTGTATTCTACAAAACACCCCATAACAATATAAACGGTATCGGCATTATTTATAATGTCTAAAGCGTTAGAAGCATTGACTGTCCTGTTAAGAATTCTAATATTTGTGTCTTTAGTTTCTTTTTCTCCGGAACAATATCTCAAATCATCAATAGTCAGGTAAGAAAAAGGTTCTTGTTTATAGCTGAGTGCCTGGGCCAGATGAATTTGGTGTGTTCCTAAATATGGGCGGACACCGTAACCGGACGGTTCATCTGTGTAACAATCTAAAATTACGGTTTTATTATAAGTCATTTCTTGACGCTCCGATAATAATTTAAAGACTTTTTGAACTCTTGAATAAGAAAAACATCCATATTTGCTGAATTCATATCATTTTTTATAAAAAACACCGGGATTTCACACCCTTTTATATTAACGCTCTGTGCGCTGCCACATAAAAAGACATCTTGTTTGTAAACCGTATCCATTGTTTTTTCAGAAACCAAATGTCCTCCGTTATGAAAACGAACAATATTCCTTTGTTTTCGAATATCCAAGGGAGCATTTATGTCAATAATCATTGCTTTATTTAACAAAGTTTGGGAAATGTCCGCGCATAGACAGTCAAAAGACTTTTTATAAACAGCATCGTCTGGGACATTAAACATTTGATTATACTTGTGATCACTGCCACGGGAAAATTCAATAATGCATTTTGCAGTTCCAATCTGCGTTCCCAATATTGATAAAACGATATTCCAAACGGCCGGATTCAAAATTTGATAACCTCCCGCATGATTTGGAATACTGTAAACAACCGGGCTTTTTGTATCATAATAGGCTGTAAGATTATTCTCACTGATAAATTTGTAAAAATCATTCTCTCTCTTTTCATGTAATAATTCATCAGCATGAAAGATTTGGTATAACGGCGTAACATCATCCAGCAACTGATAAGACGGATCCTGCTGCCAGATTACATTTGCCATAGATGATTTACCGCTGCATGAGGGACCGATGATAAATAGCAAGTCTGGTTTCATTTGTATTCATTCTCTCAATTTGTTCCCTAAGCAGGTCTATATCAGAAGCTTTATTTAAAATATGCAAATTTCCAAAGTCCTGTATAGAGGTTGAAGCCATAGCCAAGCCCTTATAGACGGCACTATCTATATTTTTTCCGTCATAATAAGATAAAAAGCCGCCTAGAAATGTATCTCCGGCACCTACCATACTAATAATTGGCGAAACTTTAACCGTTTGGAAATGTCTTTTATATTTACCTTTTTGGTAAGTGACGCCTGTTTTATCGGTAATAAAAATATTCAAATTATCCGAAAAATGATTGTTTATATTATTTTTACATAGAATATTATATTCATCATCATTGCAAAATAAAAAGTCCGCTTTTGTAAGACAATCCGACAGTTCTGGCAAAAAATCCTTGACGCTTGACCACATAACATCCAAAGAATAAGTTTCTGCATTTATCTTTTGAAAAGCCTCCTGAAAAGGGACTCCTTTGCGACAGGACACATGAAGATGCTTTACATTCGAATATTCTGGGATTTTTATAGGTAAATATTCGGGATTAAATAATGAAATCCGATTATTTATTTCATCCATGATGAAAATATTAGAACATCTGTCATAAATTTTCGTATGAGAAACATCTATACCTAGTTTGTCTAATGTATCTATGGGAAAATCATATCCAACACTGCTAAGTAAGGAAATGTTTTTCTTTCCTGAAAGCAGAGCCGCTACTGCAGAGTTACAGGCACTTCCCCCAAGAACATTCCTTGTTCCGGTTGGTGTTATAATACGGTCAATTGAGGAATTGCCGCAAAATAATAAGCTATCTTCTGTACTCATCTGCATACCATTTTACAAATTTCTGAATACTGCCGTTAGCGCCAATACTTCCATAATATTCGGAAACTTCTTGTTCTGACAGTTCACATAGGTTTTTCCCATATTCCTGTAAATAAATAATCTTCCAAAGTTCAGACCAGGCAAATGGAGATTGTTTATCCACCTTGTTTTCAGAAATCTCAAATTCGCCGCCCTCTCGCTCAAACTGAAAAACTTTGCCTTCTTCGTTAACGTATGTTGCAACGCTGATAAACTTTGCCCGCCGGTCGTTGTTTCCCTGCATTAAACGCAAAATTCCGTCAGCACCCAAAGTTTTAAGAACATATTTAGTATAAACCCCGGGAAAACCGTTAAGAGAGAAGACTGAAAAACCACCGTCTTCAACCAAAACAGGAGCTTTAATAATTTTAAAAGCTGTTTCGGCCTTAAATTTTGAAACCTCTTGCACGCTGTCAAACTGAGGTTCCATGATATCCAGATTTTTAGCCAAGACGGTAACATCAATATTTTGTAATTTTAGGGTATTTTCTAGAGACTTAATCTTTCCCTGATTTGATGTAATAAAATGTATTTCATGCCTTTTCAATTTTTATTAATACTCCCATAACCGAATATTTTTCTATATTTTCATCGGAAAACCATTGCTTAAGATTTTCAACTGCCACATTATAATCGCTTTCACCTAAAAATTGTAATGGAAATTTTAACACTAATTTCTCAAGATTTGAAGAGATTAAAATTTGTTCAACAGTTACCAGAATAGAGTCATTTGTACGATTTATCAGATAAAATTGATCACCAATACCTAAATCGGCTCGTTTTTTATCACAAAGAAAAAATTTAACACGCTTTTTTCCTGTCTTTATTTTTTGGAAAGCGATGTCATCAATAATAGAAGAAAAGCGTATCATTCTATTCCTTATTTCTTTTTAATGTTTTTTAAACTTTATTATACTTCCAGAATTAATCTAAAAATTCAACATATTTCTAACACATTTTTAAGAATAATGCGGTTTATAATTATATCAAGCACTGAAAGCAAGTCAAAAATCCGCTGAATGGCAACTTCATAAATTGGTTAGTGAAAATAAAAAGGTAACTGCTTTTACGCATCGGTATTCACCGAGCATTTTGACAAAACCATTGCAATTTATTCAACTACCCATTAGGATAGCCTTTTATGAAGAGGAAGAAAAAATGGCATCTCGCGCTCACTGGAGTTCTCGATTAGGATTTGTTTTAGCTACCGCCGGATCGGCTATCGGTTTAGGAAATATCTGGCGTTTCCCTTATCTCGTCGGGCAAAACGGAGGATGTTCATTTCTTATCATTTACTTATGCTGCGTTTTCGGATTAGGTTATTTCATGTTGGTCGGCAAATTAGCTTTCGGTCGAGCCGCTAAAACAAACGTCATGGATGGCTTTCAAAGCATTGGGGACAAAATGGGTAAGCGGATTTCCCCTTTCTGGGGACGCATAGGCGGCGCATTGGTTCTTTTCAACGGTATTGCCATCAGCAGCGTTTATGTCATTGTCATCGGTTGGACTTTATTTTATACGTTTGCCGCTTTTCAAGCTTTAACGGGAGTCGAAAAATCAATTGACGCTCAAACCGGTTTTCAATACCTGACCAATACCTTTACGACTCAATTTTTTTGGGGAAGTTTATGTATTGTGCTGACAACCATCGTTATTTCCAGAGGCGTCAAAAAAGGAATTGAACGTGTCGCTTTATGGTTGATGCCGATTTTATTCGCTCTTTTAATCATTATGCTTGTCCGCATTCTTTTATTGCCGGGAGCCGAAAAAGGCATTGCATTCTTTTTAACGCCGAATTGGGCAGCTATCGGCTTTACGCCAGACGGCATCCATTTAAAACTTTTTTCAAAAGTCCTTTTGGCGGCGGTAGGACAATCTTTTTATTCGTTGTCTTTGGGCATGGGGGTTATGTTCACATACGGCTCTTATCTGGCAAACACAAACGATTTAAAAAAAGACGCCGGATGGATTGTCGGATTGGATCTTTTGGTTTCCATGCTGGCCGGATTGATTGTTCTGCCGGCCGTATTTGCTTTCGGATTAGAACCGTCAACCGGTGCCGGGCTAACTTTTATCACCTTGCCCTATGTTTTTGAAAATATGTGGGGTGGCGCTTTTTGGGCTTTTTTATTTTATCTACTCTTATTTATTGCCGCACTAACCTCTCTTATTTCGATTTATGAACCGTTAACAGCCCTCTTCATGGATAAATTCAACCTGACACGAACCAAAGCAACTATCCTGACGGCCGGCCTGAATGTTTGCCTTTTCACAATCGCCCTCGCCTCTTTGAGCGGAAAAATTTCATGGCATTTACTCGGACATAACTTATTCAATGCATTCGATTGGATAACCGGTTCCGTTTCGCTGTGTTTGACCATGATTGTTTGTTGTTTATTCATGGGATGGGTCGGTTTTGTCCCGATTTGGCGCAACTTCAGAAGAGGCTCTTCAGCCGGTCGGTTGTTCAGATCTTATTTAAAAAGGACGCTTCAAATAACAGCGCCGCTTTTGTTGACACTCTTAATCCTCATGTCCTTTTTTAATGCCAATCCCTAATGAGTATTGACCAATAAAAAACGCCTATCTGACAATCAACAGACGCCCACGTCAAGTCATGGATATCCCCCCATTTTTTGTATTGTAATTAAAATTATTTCCTACTATATTATGCTTTATAATTAATTTGGAGGAAATATGTTTAAAAAAATTATCTTAACTTCGTTACTTGGGTGCTTTCTTTTCGGTTCGACAGAATGTCTTGCTCAAAGATCGGACATAATGTCTCTAATCGATCTCATGCTTTTGGAAAATAAAACCTTTACGAGCAAATCAGGGGCAAAGGGACGTATCCTATGTTCAGAACAAGAACTAAAAAATATCGAAGCACGCCCCGACTCAGATTCAAAAACAGTGGCTTTGTTGAAATGTATCGAAATCCAAGAAGTTGAAGACGAAAATATTTCATTCAAAGGGGGCTTTCATTACCCTAACTTCACACAAAAATCACAAATACAAGTTAACCTTGATGACAACAACAAGGTATCCCAACTTTACCAAAGCCTCGCTTCACTGAACCTGTCTGAAGAAATCTTGAAATACAATACCGTCCGGAAGGCTCTTATCGACATATCCCCCCAAAATGATATGACCGTATCTTTCCTAAACACTGAAGATACGCCTATTTCCAAAATTAAATTGAAAGATGCTGACTTTAGCTCTCTTTTCCTTGCTTTCCCGGAAATAACCGAAGATCATATTTTTAATTTTCTTAAAGACATAAAAATAACACATGTAAATACTTTAACCTTCGGAGACAAACCAAATGCCGTATTTGAAGGTTCTTTACACCTTTTATCCGCTTATCAGACAGACGGTTCTTCTTGGAAATTTTATAACCCGGATGGAAAGGTTATCATTTCAGCGACTCAACAAAATGCGAAAACACTTGTTGATATGCGTTACCCGAAATCCGGCGCAAAAATGCTTTCCTTTACCGTTGACACAAATCTTCCTATTTTTGCTTCCTTTGCCCAAACGCTGAAAGATATTCAAACGGAAAAAGAATATGAAGAAAGTTTGACTAACTTTTTCGGCATGTTTTTATTCTCTCAATGGAAAATTCAAGATGTGGAATGGGTCGATCCCGACGGGCGCACGTTATTAAAAATTGATGAATTATTCATTCAACCGGCTTCAGAAACAGTAAGAGGAACAATCGGTTACAGAAAATCCGACTCTGATTTTTTCATTTTTAAAGTAGACGGATTGAATAATATTCAAATCCAAAATGTATCCGACGACCCGATTTCTTCGATGGAAATGCTTTCCTTAATGAAGGAAAACAGTGCGTTTCAACAGGTTGCTTTGCAAACATTTATGAACGAAATCGAAGCGTTACCCCCGTCTACTTTTGCAGCGATTTTCTATAAAGGCGTGCTTGACGGGTACAATATGGCGATGGCACGGCATCAAAGCAACCTTATTTTAGATTACGTTTCCAGATGCGCTATCATGGCTGCGACGAAGGGAACAAAATCCGATCTGTGTCAAGATATCATGGATAACGAAAAAATTCCTTATATCACGGATGCAGCTTTCCGTACGGCAGGTTCTGACATCATTATTGATGCAACAATTCCATCTCAAGATATCATAAAACCGATGTCGGATCGCTTCAGAGGGTCTTCATCAATGAAATTTATTCCCGGTAAAGATGGCGCCGTGCAATTTATTTTCCTGGATGTCGTTGATGCCGACGCTCATAAGTCGTCTGAAACACAAGCGAAACCTTCTGAAAAGCCCAAAACAAGTCATCAGAAAGTTGACAACCCGATTGTCAATGAAATTATCGCAGACAAAACAAACTCCGTTTTAGGCAATCCTGACGGTGATTTTGTCATTATTGAATTCTTTGATTATAACTGCGGATACTGCCGGATGATGAATAACAAATTAGCACAAGCCGTTAAAGAGTCTGATAATATCCGTTGGATATTGATAGACACTCCGATTTTCGGGGAACGTTCCGAGATTATTTCCAAATATGCTCTGGCGGCCGGAAAACAAGGCAAATTTGCTGAATTTCATGAAGCCATTCAAAACGCAACCGATAAAAGTGAAAACGGATTGAAAGCAATCGGGCAAACGCTTGGTTTGGATGGGACACAATTGGAAAAAGATGCTCATTCCGCAGAAATGAAAAATAAGCTGCATGCCAATCGCGCATATATGCAAAAACTGAATGCTGTCGGCGTTCCTATTTTTATCATTAACGGGGAACAAGTGAGCGGCGCTTTTTCTGATGAAAAAATGGCTGAATATATTCGTCAAGCCAATGATATGAAAAAAGAACATAAATAGTTTGTCTTTAAAGAGTCTTGTTAATCGCTCTGTCGTTTTGAATGCTAGAACAAAGCCAAGCTTACGGCCATCACAAGCATGCCGGCAAAAAGCCCCAAAATAGCCAAATGATGTTCTCCGTATTCTTGAGCGGCCGGCAAAAGCTCATCAAACGAAATATAAACCATGATGCCGCTGACTCCCGCAAAGACAATACCAAATAATGTGTCGCTTAAAAACGGACGCAGTACCAAATATCCGAGAACAGCGCCTAATGGTTCGGCTAACCCGGAAGCAAAAGAATAAACAAACGCTTTTTTCCGACTGCCGGTCGCATAATAAATCGGCACAGATACGGCTATGCCTTCCGGAATATTATGAATTGCAACCGCAAAAGCAATTGAAAAAGCGATGGCCGGTTGCGTTAATGCCGAAATAAAAGTCGCCAACCCTTCCGGAAAATTGTGGATAGCCAACGCGGCGGCCGTCAAAACACCAATGCGCATCAAAGACGCCGGGTGATGACGCGCTTGTTTCATGTCATTTAAGGCCCCCTGATTTTTATGAAATTCGTGCGGGTTTTCCATATTCGGAATCAACATATCAATCACACCGGTTAATAAAATGCCGCCGAAAAAAGAAGCTAATGTTATCCATGAAGCAGATGCAGGCATCTGCCCTGCAATCCCTTGTCGAGCAAGCGGCAACATTTCCGTCAATGAAACATAAATCATCACACCGGCCGAAAACCCAAGAGCAATCGATAAAAATTTCGTATTCGTTTTGCGGGTGAAAAAAGCAATCGCCGAGCCGATACCCGTCGACAATCCCGCGATAACCGTTAAACCGAAAGCAATTCCAATTTGTGACATTTTTTTCCTTTCCTTTTTAATTTAAATCTCTTTTTAGGATTTTGCAATCCACCTTTTTCTTGACAAAAAGCACAGATTGATTATTCTTATAAAAACAGGAGTTCCGGTATGTTAATTTTTAAATTTCATTTTTATGCTTTTCATAAAACCTGTCGATGGTGACGGGTGTTTTAGAACAGACATCTTCTTAAACACATTTTATGAAAAGGATTTTTAAATATGAAAGATATTATTTTAACGGGTGACAGACCCACAGGAAAACTTCATCTCGGACATTATGCCGGTTCTTTGAAACGGCGGGTTGAATTACAAAATTCCGGCCTGTATGATGACATTTACATCATGATTGCAGATGCGCAAGCTTTAACGGACAATGCGGACAATCCCGATAAAATTCGTAAAAGCATTTTAAATGTTGCGTTGGATTACTTGGCTTGTGGATTGGATCCGTCAAAGTCAACGATTTTCATTCAATCTCACGTATTCGAATTAACCGAATTGATGTTTTATTACATGAACTTGGTCACGATTGCCCGGCTACAACGCAATCCGACGGTTAAGGCCGAAATTCAAATGCGCAAATTTGATAAAAGCATTCCGGTCGGTTTTTTCTGTTATCCGATTAGTCAAACGGCTGACATTACGGCTTTTAACGCCACATTGGTGCCGGTTGGCGAAGATCAGCTGCCCATGATTGAACAAGCCCGCGAAATCGTCCGTTCTTTTAATACAATTTATGGCGAAACATTGGTTGAACCGCAAGCTTTGTTGCCGGACAATCTGATGTGTTCCCGCCTGCCCGGTTTGGATGGAAAAGCTAAAATGAGCAAATCTTTGGGCAATTGCATTTATTTGTCTGATCCCGCAGATGAAGTCAAAAATAAAATCATGAATATGTTTACCGATCCGACTCACTTGCGGGTAGAAGATCCGGGTCACGTCGAAGACAACCCTGTTTTTATTTATTTGGAAGCTTTCAGTACGGATGACCATTTTAAGGCTTTTCTGCCTGATTACGCGAATTTGGATGAATTAAAAGCGCATTATCAACGCGGCGGGTTGGGAGACGTCAAAATCAAAAAGTTCCTGAATAACATCATTCAATCGGAACTGGAACCCATTCGGGCGCGGCGGGCTGAATTCGAAAAAGATTTGCTGGCCGTGTACGAGATGTTGAAAAACGGATCCGAAGCGGCTCAAAATGTTGCGGCTCAAACATTATCCAAAGTGAAAAAAGCAATGAAAATTGATTATTTTCACGACAAAGATTTGTTAAAAGGATAAAAAAAACGCTCCGTTACGGAGCGTTTTTTATTACGGTAACTCTTTTATTAACTGACGATATTCACGTGCAACCGGTAATAAGACAGTGCCGGCATTCTTATCTATTTCTCGACATAAATCAGCCATCGTCATTCGAGGATTACCCCTTTTCCCTTTTTGATAAAAGCCCATGATGACTTGTCTTGACATCTCGTTTTGTTCTTCGGCAAGCACCTTTTTTTCCGCATCCGGCAATTGTTCAATCGTTTCGTCAATAAGAGCCGGTCGTTTAAAGGCTTCCTTGACAAGCTGAATATAAGAAGTCGACATCACATATCCATTGTCAGCACAATAAGTCGGAAGATCTTCTATGAAAAAAGAAGAAATCATATAGGCTGTGACAACTGTTTCCTTTTTACTGAATTTTACCGTAGCAAAAGTAGATAAAACAGTCAAACCGAGCAGCACGCCGCCGATGATAAAAATCAAAACTTCACCGAATGTCGGTTTTGTCTGCGGTTCTGCCGTTTCATTGATGGCTTTATTATGAACGGCAATGGCTTGAAGAGCCGGAAATAAGATAATCGGTGAAACGATTATTAAAAGCCACCATAAAATCTCAAGGAAAATAGATATACTATTCAGTCGTTCAATATAATACGTTCCAATCGCCGCCCCCGTATAAAGCACAAACATCCAATCGACCGAAAAACGACCGCTAAACCCGGTTTTAACGGCATCTGTTTTGATTGTTTTCAAAAGCCCCGGCAAATAAAATATCCAAAAAAAGGTATTTCCCAACGGACTGATATCCGGATATTTCCGGGTATCCTTAATTGCTTTCCAATTTCGGTACATCCAATAAAGATTGTATAACCCGACTGTTAAAATACTTCCGAAGAAAAAACGCTTACGCGAAACAAAGAAATACGAGACGGGAGCATCGGGACGAACATTCAGATAAATTTCTTTTCGTTTCATAACATATTGTTTGTATTTTCCGTTTACCCGAAAAGCAATCCAAATATGCATGACGCCTATACCCAACAGCACGCCGATTCCCGTATCCGGAAGAATAGTTCCCAGCACAATCATCGGAAAGAACATCATAAAGAAATAAAAAACTGCCGTGCTGCTCATTCCCAAAAAAGCAACGTATAACCACCCGAAAAGCAGTCCCCACACGTTAAAACGGCGATTTTCTTTAAATGTTTTCTTCCATCCGTCCGAAATTCCCAAACGGTCAATGAGTTCGTGTTGTTCATTCAAATCCATGTCTGTTCTCCTTTTACCAATTGAATGGGGATGAGTATATCATACCCCCCCCCCCCACTGTCAATCAAAAAATACATAAAAAAAGAAGAATTTTCATTCTTCTTTTTGAACTGCCAGAAAACAGATGGATTTAACGTTCTCTTCCTTTTAACGCATTTTTCAGCAACTCAACTTCATCCGTTTTCCGTTTTAAACCATAGTCCAGGATAATCGAAGCCGCTCCTTCTGTCGTATTTTTTCTAATATGCCGCAAATCTAGAAGTTTTTCTCCCATGAGTTCTTCATCATTGGCAATCACATACAAAGCCGCCATCATCATATCTATCCGCGTTTTGTCATCCCAATCTTTTACCTGTTCACGAATGGTATCATACAATTGAATGGCTCTATCCTTTAAAAGAATTCCTTTTTCATCACACCTATCGCCGTAACAGGAATCAAGATTCGCACGAGCTTCTGCTAAACAAGACTGACTTACTATATCAACAATATGATCAATATCCTTCATTTTTCCTCCCAAATTTGATGCAAGTCAGTAAAGAATACTCTCTTTTCTTGTTTTTGTCAATCTTTTTCCAGCTTCCAATAAAACCCTATCTTGACTTTTTTCGTTTCCGACTTATTTGGTAAAAGGGGAGATTAAAATGGCTTATTTTTACTTAATTATCAGCGGTATTTTATTCGGCGGCGTTGTGTTCGGCGGAAAAGT
This sequence comes from uncultured Alphaproteobacteria bacterium, assembly GCA_937935995.1. Lineage (GTDB taxonomy): Bacteria > Pseudomonadota > Alphaproteobacteria > CAAHEQ01 > UBA3637 > CALXXA01. The sequence goes on along the minus strand of CALGXF010000067.1, from coordinate 17,036 downwards.
CCTATCCAACATGGGAGCTTCTTTATTCGAAATTATGTTGTATCCGAACCTCATTGCCGGCGTGGCAACACTTTATTTGGCTCGCCATGATTTCAAAAAAGTATTTCAAATCCCGTGGAAAATCTCGCTTTTGTTTGTCATCACAATGCTGGCCATTAACTTGGGTGAGTATGCGCCGATTTTCCTGAACATTCCCGTCAGTTTGATTGTTCTGATTGTTTATTTGCAACCTTTGTGGACTATTTTAATGATGCATTTTATTTTTCACCACAAACAAACCAAACTGGATTGGGCTTTGGTCTTTGCCATGTTAGCCGGTATGGTTATTTTGATTGACCCGTTTCATGATGCTCACTTCTCTGCACTCGGATTGTTTTTGGCATTAATCGCCGGCATGGGGTTGTCCGTTTGGTTAATTTTAACCAAGTACTACACACAACAAGGCATCTCCCCATACGGAACCTTTTTTGCCGTGAATTTGTATACGGTTATTCCATTGACGCTGACCTATTTTGTGTTCAGGGCATTTACTTATAACCCTTCCCTCGAAGCCATGACACTTCACTTTTCACCCTTGTTATGGGGTGCGTTTTTGGTTTACAGTTTAATTATTTATACCCTGCCGAATTTATTAATTTACATGAACAATAAAAACGTCCCGGCCACAGCTATCGGCATGATTTTATTATTAGAACCTGTCACAGGGGTCTTTTTGGATGTGACTTTTTTGGGCGTTCCGCTGACATGGAATATTTTAGTCGGCGGGTTTATTATTTTAGGCGCCAATGCTTTGTTGGTTTGGGAAAAGAACGCTCGGAAAAAAGGCATTAAAGGCGACGCCATGCCGACACATTAACTTACAACGGGAAGCGCAAATGAACACGAAGTCCTTTCATTGGGCTTTCTTCCAATGTAATTTCGCCGCCGTGAGACAAAACAATGTCCCGTGTAATGGTTAATCCCAGTCCCACGCCGCCGGTTTTAGAGTTTCGGGAATCGTCCAACCGATAAAAAGCCTTAAACACATCATCACGCTTTTCGGGTGGAATACCGGGGCCGTCATCATCAATGGTGATATCCAAAAAGTGGTCGCGCACGCCCATGACCACAGCCGCATGTTGAGCATATCGATGCGCGTTGGTTAAAATATTGGTAATTGCCCGCGCAAAATCGTGTGGACGCAGGCTGATTTGCTGGGTTTGTTCGATGTGCAAATCAATATCGTGCCCGTTGCGGCGCAGCTTTTCAACAACATCTGTCAACAATTCGGACACTTCCATCACTTGAGACGGTTCTTTTCCCTCTCCTCTGGCAAAAGCCAAATACCCTTCCAACATCTTTTCCATTTCATCAATGTCGGATAATAAATCTTGCGTGCTTTCGTCATCCGGCATCATGGACAGTTGTAATTTCATGCGAGTCAACGGCGTCCGCAAGTCATGAGACACACCGGACAACATGCTGGTTCGTTCACCCAAATATTTTTGAATACGGTTTTTCATCAATAAAAAAGCCTGTCCGGCTTGACGGACTTCCGTCGCCCCTTCGGGTTTAAACCGTTCGACCGCGCGCCCGGTTCCAAATTTTTCCGCCGCATCCGCTAACCGATACACGGATCGTACTTGATTTTTCATAAACAAAAACGCAATCCAAAACAACAAAATCGACGCCCCGATCATCCAAATTAAAAAAGCGTATGTTGTTGAACTGAAAACCCGTTTTTGGGGGACTTCAACCTTTAAAACACCCGTTTTCAATTGAATATACACCATGATGTAATCTTGAAGGCGATCTTCCTTGATAACAAATGGATAATCAAGCTTTGACAATGCACGATCCAATTGTTTAACAAGTCCCGTATTATCGACATTCACGGAATCAAAAATAATCTGTGTTTCCGGTTTAAAATAGATTTTCAGTTGAAGCGCCTGATCAAAATAAGCCAAAACATCTTCTGTTTGAACCGAATCCGGATATTGTTCAATCATGTAAATAACCGTTTCGATTTCTCCGGCAATGTCGTTGGCTAATCGACGGCTGATAGACCGCCAATGGTTATCATAAAACACCATTGATGCCACGACCTGTAACAAAACCATCGGGATTAAAATAATCAAAATAAAGCGCGTTAACAGGCTTTTCGGAGAAATTTTCACTTTGACGTATTTTAAAATATATCGGATAAAATCCCATATTTCTTTTAAAACTTGGCCTGCTTTTTGAAAGACTGATTTTTTCATTGTTTTTAATCCGGTAACAATAAATATCCTTTTCCGCGCACCGTTTGCAAATAACGCGGATTTTTGGAATCCGTTTCAATTTTTTTCCGCAACCGGTTGATTTGCACGTCAATCGTTCGTTCATTTTCGGTTTCCATAGATGAAGCCAGCTCTTCGCGCGTGACTTCATGACCGGCTTTGGCTGCCAGTTTTTTCAACAAATCATTTTCAACCGATGTTAAAGACACAAAAACGCCGTCTTGTTCCAACGTACCTCTATCCACATGATATATCGTTGACCCGAAATGCAACGTTGTTTCTTTTTCTTTCGGAGCCGACATAAACGTTCGGCGCAAGATACTGTTAATACGCAAAATCAATTCCTTCGGATCAAACGGTTTCGATAAATAATCATCTACGCCGCTTTCCAATCCGTGAATTCTATCTTGAATTTCTCCCATCGCCGTTAACATCAAAATCGGAATCATGTTGCCTTTTTCCCGCAAAGATTTAGCAAACGAAAAACCGTTTTCTCCCGGCATCATCACATCCAAAACCAGCAAATCAAACAAAAAAGAATCCATTAATCGGCGCGCTTCGTCCGGATGAGACGCTTCAGACACCAAAAAACCGTTTTCGGTCAAATAACGCCGCAACAACCGGCGCAGTCGCGTGTCATCATCAATGACTAAAATATGATTTTGTTCCAACTCCACCATTTAAGTGATATCCTCGATTTGTGCCGCCAGCTTTTGTCCCTCGACCCCGCCGTCGCCGGTTAAATGAGCATCGATGACGAATGCCAACGCTTGAATATGTTGAGAAACGGCATCCATTTCTGCCGGACCGAAAAATGACTTTTTTTCAACATAACGACATAAGTGGTTGCCAATTTGCGTAACCAATTCATAATCGAATGTCGCGCCTTGCCCTTTCATATCATGCGCCACACGAAACAAATCCGTTTGAATAAGATGTGTCCGTTTTTCGCCGTCAAGTGCTTCGGCTTGTTTAAAAATCGCCTGCAAACGGTGCAAATCCGCCTGCACCCATTTTTCATATTCCTGCGCCAGGTCTGCCAGAACGTCCATTGCTTTTTCGTAATCATCCTGAAGTGATACCATCCGCTTTCCTTTCTTTTTCCATCATATAAAAAACCGTCGGAAAAATCCAACGGTTTTTTTATGGTGCGATCGAAAAGATTTGAACTTTCACGGGTCTCCCCACAGCGACCTCAACGCTGCGCGTCTACCAATTCCGCCACGACCGCACGGAAAAAGTGTTATTGGTTTATCAAATTTTTCCATAAAATGCAACTCTTTTTTTAAAAGAGCCGAATGCATTCTTTTAAAAAGGGGCTGGACATTTTGAAAAAAACATCCTATCTCTAGAAAAACAGAAAGGAGACAAAAATGGCTTTTGAACTTTATAAACTGCCCTATAACGAAAACGCACTGGCACCTTATATTTCCGAAAAAACGCTTCAATTTCATTACGGCAAACACCATGCCGGCTATGTCAATACGTTAAATGACTTGATTAAAGGCACCAATCTTGAAACGCACACTTTGGAAGAAATCATTTTAGCAACGGAAAAATATCCGTCTCAACAATCCATTTACAACAATGCTTCACAAGTTTGGAACCATACGTTTTATTGGCAATCTTTATCCCCAAACGGCGGCGGAGACATTCCCGAAGGCGACTTCAAAGACGCTGTTATTCGGGATTTTGGCTCTGTTGATAACTTAAAAACAGAATTGAAAAAAGCGGCGACAACTCAATTCGGTAGCGGCTGGGCATGGCTGATTGTCGATGACGGACATTTAAAAGTCATCAATACACCTAACGCTCAATCACCGCTCGGGAAAAAGCAAATCTTGTTAACGATTGATGTATGGGAACATGCGTATTATCTGGATTATCAAAACAGACGGCCGGATTACACGCAAGCGGTTTTAGATCACTTGATTAACTGGAGCTTTGCTATTCAAAATTTCCATCACATTTAAGGCAGATTTTTATCTTTTATTAATCATTTACCCCTATTCTTTTTATGATTAAAAGAAAAGGAGACGGAATGTTTAAAGAGTTGCTATTAAATGCGCAGGATATCGGCGGCGTTTTTAAAACCAATCCGGTCACGGATGATCACTTGTTTGCCGTTCAGGATCGGTTGGAAAAAATGGGATTACAGCTGCCGGACGAATACAGCGATTTTTTGTTCACGACAGACGGTTTGTTTTGGGCGGGGTTGGAATTTTTCGGTGCTAATTCGTCCAGCGACAAGAAAAACGGTTATAACATCACGGGGCTTGCCGAACAAAATATGTTGTATCAAGCCTTGAACAAAGGGACTGATAAAGTTTTCATCGGCCGCACGGATGAAGAAAATTTTGTTTACAATCCGGTCAAAGACGTGTATGAAATAGTCGATGAGTTTTCGGGCGAACCGGTTAAAGAATTTGCACACTTTGAAGAAATGTTTGACTATTTAATCAAAGAGCAAATGGAAATCATTCAAAATTATGTCGGTTTTAACGAAGACACGCTTGTGGATGAAACCGAAGAAGATTTTTAAATGCGGGTTGACCTTTTTCAATTTGATTTGCCGGCCGACAGAATTGCCAATGAACCGGCGACGCCTCGGGAATCGGCAAAGCTTTTGCATGTAACGCCCCCGGCAATATTTGATGACAAAACGATTGCGGACTTGCCGGATTTGTTAAAGCCGACTGATGTATTGGTTTTCAATGATACAAAGGTCATTCCGGCGCGGATTTACGGTAAACGCAGCGAAGCAGCGATTGAAGCAACCTTGCTGAAACAAATCAACTTAAACACATGGAGCTGTTTAATTAAAAACGCCCGGCGGTTAAAACCCGGTCAAGAAATCATGTTTTCGGATGATTTCAAAGCGTCTGTATCGGAAAAACGGCAAGACGGAACGGTTGTTTTACAATTCAATGTCAGCGGTGCCGATTTATTTGCCATGTTGCATCAACACGGAATTATGCCATTGCCGCCTTACATCAAACGAACAAAAGAAGGTAAAGAATCGGATAAATCCAATTATCAGACGATTTTTGCCAAACATGAAGGCGCCGTAGCCGCACCGACGGCCGGATTGCACTTTACGCAAAACCTGCTTCAAACCTTGCGCAATCGAGGCATTGAGATGCACTTTGTCACGCTGCATGTCGGCGGCGGGACGTTTTTGCCCGTTAAAGTTCAAGACACAAAAGACCATGTGATGCACGCCGAATTCGGCATCATTACCAAAGAAACGGCGCATGCGTTAAATCAAGCCAAAAAAGAAGGCCGACGTATCATTCCGGTCGGAACGACGGCTTTGCGTCTTTTGGAAAGCGCAGCGGATGACACGGGCGTCTTACATGATTTTTGTGCGGAAACCTCTATTTTTATGACGCCGGGATACCGATTTAAATATGCCGATGCGTTATTTACCAATTTCCATTTGCCGAGTTCAACGTTATTCATGTTGGTTTGTGCGTTTTGCGGCATTGATTGCATGAAAAAAGCTTATCAACACGCCATTGATACACATTATCGGTTCTTTTCTTACGGCGATGCCTGTTTGCTTGAAAAAGCCCCTGATTAAGGCGTTTCAGTCAACGTGGACGAAAAAAACCAACGAGCACTTTCAGTGTTGCTGACGCCCGATTAAAACGTTTCGGGCAACGTGGACGAAAAATCAAAGGACACTTTCAAATGTTGCTGACGCCCGATTAAGGCGTTTTAGTTAACACGGACGGCGCCGGCTCTACGGGTTGCGGCGTTGTCGTTGTCAACGGCGCGTGTATTTCATCCGTTTGCGTTTCCTCATCCGCAATCGCATTAATTTGTTCTTCCGTCAACGGATCGGCCGGCAACATCGGCGCGGCTTCAACCGCCGGAGTCGGTGTTTCTTCGGCTTTCACACAGCCGATGACCCAAATATCATAAACAGGATGCTCCATTGAAGACAAAGCCGGATTGGAAGAAAACATCCATCCTTTGAATAACTCTATATTTTCCCCGCGAACGCTTTTTTCATACACATACAGGTAAGCCGCATTTTCGGGAGATTCTTCCGGCGGGCGCGTAAAACAGGATTCAGGTACGACATACGTCCGACCGAATTGAAGCACTTCGCCGACCGGAACGGAAAATGTGCTGGTTCGCCCTGTCACTTTATCCAAACCACGCAAAACAGCCACATCCATCGGAATGTCCGTGGCAAAAACGCTGGTTGAAAATAAAAACAAAACCGTTAAAAAAATTCGTTTCATTACGGTGCCTGCTTGTCATCTTTTGTGGACAGGAAAATAAACTCGCCGACGCTGTCTTCCAAAGACTTGTAGTCCTTTGTTTTTTGCAGATAACCGTTGCGCGCAATTTTCTCAACACTTTTCCCCGGTTCCAACCGAATATACTTATCGCCCATCAATCCCGCATCCGCAACAACCGCAGCTGTATCTGCCGGCAATTTGATATCTTCTTTAATATTCATTTCGACAAGCGCCATAAATGTTTCGGGATTTAATTCAATCTTGGTCACGGAACCGACTTTAATGCCGTTAATGCGCACATCAGCCCCCATTTCAAGACCGCCGACTTTTTGAAAATGAGCAAACACCGGATAGCCGGCGATTTTTTGAACATCTACCCGAGAGGAAGCAAAAAACAAAAATAACACCGCAAAGATTAAAACCAAAAAGCCTAAAATGGCTTCAACCGGATTTCTTTTCATGAAAATTCTCCTTCGTTCCCTTCCGCCGCAAGCCCTTTTTTAGCCCGCATCATCTCTAAAAAGCGGTTCAACAGTTCATCTAACAACAAAGCATCTTGCGTATAAACAATGCTGTCCTCATTTTCTAACAGCTCTTCATCCCCGCCCGGCGTTAACTCAATATATTTATTCCCAATCAACCCGTCCGTTTCAATAACAGCGCCCGTATCCGTCGATAAATTTAAATTTTTCGCAAAAGATAACGTCATTTTAACACGGTAATAAGGATCCAATTCCGTCTGCGTGACCTTGCCGACCGGAATCCCGGCTAACCGCACGGCCGACCCTTTCGTAATGCCGTCAGCTTTATTGAATGTTGCATACAAATGAAAATGCGTGTCCGACGAAGAATTGACTTGCCGTGTATGGACGGCAAACAATAACAAAATCAACCCGGCAACCAATAAAACGCCGGCCATAATTTCCCGTTGTTCCGTCAAATTTTTCATCTTCATTTTTCGTCCTTTTTCTTTGTTTTAAAGGAAAAGAAAAAAGAAGTCAATCAATTTCCGGCAGCTTTTTGTTCATAGACCGGTTGAACATCCGCATTTGCCCGACACGCGGCAACTTGGTTCGGATACCCGTTCCGACAAACAAAAATCGGCATTTCATCCAAAGTATCTCGTGTTACAGCCGCCTCCGAGCGTACTTCTTTTACCGCCGATGAAACGCTCTTTTCTCCGAAGACAGCCGCTTCCATGAAACGCAATCCGTCCACCAAAGCGTTTTGCCCTGCTCCGGCTAAAACCAACGAAACGTCCGTTTCATCCGGATTCGTTTGAATAATGACGGCGATATCTTCCGGATGATCGTATGCTAACCCGTTTGACAAGAAGAAACCTTGCTCTTTCAAATACATGCCTTCTCCGAACAAGCCCCCCATTCCGACCGCACAAGCCACTGTCAGTCCATTTTTGTCCGTTGCCATCAATCCGATGCCGTCAAAGGTATTTTCCGCCACTTGATTTTCCATCTGACGCAATGTTTCTTTTCCTTGGGAAACCTGTATTAAATCATGATGAGTCGTGATTTGCTTCCAAACAAGGCTGCCTTTATCCGACAAAGCCGGTGTGTTTGGGAAAAAAGCCTTACCTTTTGCCGTCAAAACAGACGTCGAATCCGTCCACTGCGGCCGGATTGTTTTCAAGCTTTCCGTCCCATACGGATAACCGAGATTAAAAGCAGCGGCCGCCATTTTATCAGCCCACACGCCTTTATAAAAAACACCGGTTCCCGATTGGCTCATCAACGACAATGTTTGCGCCAAACGCGGTTGTTGCAACACATTTCCCTTTTTCAAAACTTTCCAAGATGCCGGCAGCTTTTCGGCTTTTTCAATATCTTTTGCCAATTCATCCGACACAAGAACACCCTTTTGCGCATTCACAATCGCCGGTTTCATCACATCCGTCCAACGGCTGATACCATACTGGCTTTGCAAAGCAAAAACACCACGCGGCAGCGCGGGCAAACCGGCCTTCGTCTGTGGCACCTGAACCGGCAGAAAATCAAGCGTTTTTACTTTTCCGGACTTATCATCATAGATTTGACAAACACCGCCGCCGGAAAGACTGGCACGAGACGGCATAACAACCGTTTCGTTTAAAATCATTGCCGCCACAGCATCCGCCGCATTGCCGCCTTTTAATAAAATGTCTTGACCAACCTGACGCGTTGATTCATCCGGCGCCCCGACAAACCCTTTTAAATTCTTATCCGAAAAAGTCGTTGTTCCGGCGCAAGCGGCCAGAAAAAGTAAAATTAAAAATTGACGCATCGGCGCAAAGCCCTTAAAATAACGCTTAAAACAAAGGAAACGGTACATGTTCATTCAAAAAATCCTTTTTTATGTCTTGATAATGATATGCTTATTTATGCCATATTCCCGTGTGCATTGCAAGCCTTTATCGATTATTCGCGACACTGAAATGGAACAATACACAATTAGAAACGTCAAAAGGCTGTTCAAAGCGGCCGGTTTGAACCAAAATGCCGCTGATGTCGTTTTTATTCAAGATGATACGTTAAATGCTTTTGTCGCCGGCGGGACAACGGTGTTTATCCATACAGGGCTCATCACCAACGTGGATAACAGCGATGAATTCTTCGGTGTTCTGGCACACGAAACCGGACATATCGTCGGCGGCCACTCTGTCCGGCTTTATGATAATATGCAAAGAGCTCAACGAACGGCGCTTGTCACCACAATTCTGGGCGGTATCGCTGCCGTTGCTTCAGGACGCGGTGATGTCGGTGTCGCGATTATGGCCGGCGGTATGGGAACGGCTCAAAACTTTTTCAGTTCCTATCGCATCTCCGAAGAAAATGCGGCGGACAGCACCGGCATTCGGCTTATTCGAAAAATCGGCTATTCACCGGCCGGCCTGCTATCGGTTATGCGTAAAATTCAGGCGAATGAACGATTGATTATTGATCCTCGTTATGCTTACACGCAAACACACCCGCTGACCCAAGATCGGATTCAATTTTTGCAAAACGCTGCCCAGACGGACATTCCGTTAACGGATGATAAAGAATTTCATTTAATTAAAGCCAAATTATTCGCCTTTTTAAACGAACCGCAACAAACGTTACAAACGTATAAAGGAAATGACGAAGCGGCTTTGTATGCCAAAGCGATTGCTTATTTCAAAAGCACGCGCATTCAAGAAGCTTTAAAGGCAACGGACGAACTCATCGAAAAGGAGCCGAACAATCCCTATTTTTGGGAACTTAAAGGCCAAATTCTGTTTGAAACAGGGCAAGTTAAAACCGCAATCAAGGCTTATCAAAAAGCCGTTGATAAAATGCCCGAAGCCCCGTTAATTCGGTTATCTTTGGCACATGCGTTGCTGGAAGATGATCATCCCGATGAAGCGGTTCAACATTTGGAATACATTGTGGCACGCGATGCTTATTTGCCCGATGCGTGGTCTTTTTTGGGGCGCGGTTACGGCATGCAAGGCAAAAAAGGAGAAGCTCTTTATGCGATGGCCGAATACGATTACAGCACCGGTCAATATCCGGATGCTTTGGCCAAAATCAAAAAAGCATTGCCTTTATTGAAACAGGACGCGATTAAAACGTTGCGGTTACAAGATTTGGAAGAAAGCATTACGCGCAACAAATTAAAATAAAGCGCACACTTTCCTCTTGACGGATATTTAAAGTCATTTTATAACAAAAGAAAGTTAAGAGGGGACACATGGCAAAAACAAATATCGGGAAAATTACATCTATTCAAGGCAGCGTCATTCATGCGCGGTTTGACAAAGACTTACCGGCGATTTACAACGAGCTGCGGACGGGAGAAAACCAAGATTTAGTCGTCGAAGTTCAAGGATACGTGGATGAAAAAACCGTACGCGGGTTGGCTTTGGGATCAACGCGCGGCCTTTCCCGCCACATGGACATCGTGGACACGGGACATCAAATCCGGGTTCCGGTGGGTCCGGCGACGTTGGGACGGATGTTTAATGTGTTCGGTCAACCGATTGACGGCAAAGGCCCGGTGAAAGCGACTCAAGACGACCCTATTCATGCGCCGGCGATTCCTTTGGACAAGCGCCAAGTTTCGTCCGAAATCTTTGTCTCGGGCATCAAAGCAATTGACTTACTGGCGCCGATGGAACGCGGCGGCAAAGCGGGATTGTTCGGGGGTGCAGGTGTCGGTAAAACGGTTTTGATTACCGAAATGATTAACAACATGGTCGGCCGCTATGAGGGCGTCAGCTTGTTTTGCGGAGTCGGAGAACGTTCCCGGGAAGGCGAACAACTGTATCGGGAAATGCAAGAAGCCGGCGTTTTGAAAAAAACCGTTATGGTTTTCGGTCAAATGAACGAAGCACCCGGCGTGCGGTTTCGCGTGGCTTTATCAGCACTGACGATGGCTGAATATTTCAGAGATCAGAAAAAACAAGATGTTCTTTTGTTAATTGACAACATTTTCCGGTTTGTACAGGCCGGTTCCGAAGTTTCCGTTTTGCTGGGACAAATTCCGTCCCGCGTGGGGTATCAACCGTCGCTCGGCACAGATATTGCAGAATTGGAAGAAAGAATTTCCAGTACGGACAAAGCGGCCATTACATCCATTCAAGCCGTTTATGTACCGGCTGATGATTTTACGGATCCGTCAGCAGTTCACACGTTTGCGCACTTATCGGCCAGCATCGTGTTATCCAGAACACGCGCGGCGCAAGGATTGTATCCGGCCGTCGACCCATTGCAATCTTCTTCCAATATGCTGACACCGCTCATTGTGGGCGAACGTCATTATAAAGTGGCAACCGAAGTCCGCCGTTGTTTGGCTGAATACGAAGATTTAAAAGACATCATTGCTATGCTGGGCTTTGACGAACTGCCCGAACATGACCAACAAACCGTTTTAACGGCTCGGAAATTGGAACGCTTCTTGACACAGCCTTTCTTTACAACGCAACAATTCACCGGCATGGAAGGCCGCTCTGTTAATCTGGAAGACACGATTAGCGGATGTGAACGCATTTTATCCGGAGAATTTAATGACATGTCCGAAAACGACTTTTTCATGATCGGTACGATTGACGAAGTTCTTGAAAAGCGCAAGAAAAAACAAAAGAAAGCGGTGAATGAATGATTTTAAAAGTTTACTCACCAATTGGCATCGTCATGGAAAAAGAAATTCAAAAAATCGATTTTGAAGCTTTAAACGGTTACTACACGTTATTACCGAAACATGTTGATTTTGTAACGGCGATGCCGCCGAATATCGTCAAATACCAAACAACGGATGATAAAATTCATTACATGGCCTGTAACCACGGTATTTTGGTGAAACAAGGCGATACTGTTTCCATGTCGGTTCAAAAAGCCATTTTGAATGACAGTCTTGCAACCTTAACGAATGCCATTCAAACAGAGTTTAAACAAGACGAAGAAGAACGCAAAGAAGTCAACACGGCAATGGCTCGGTTGGAAGCAGGCCTTACCCGCGGCATTATGCAGTTAAACGGACAGGACGGATAAAATGGACAAGCAATTTGACCCGACGGATGATAAAAAAATCGAAACACAGTTAATTCACAAAGCACGCCAGCTTGAAAACCGTGATTATCGGTCTTTATATGTAAACGTCGGTATTATCGGTATTTTGGGAGGGATTATCATCTCGCCCATTTTGCTGGCCATTCTCATCGGCGGCTGGCTGGATGAAAAATATTCGATAGATCCGATTTCATGGCGGTTAAATTTGATGCTTATCGGCTTTGTTATCGGTCTTTATTATGCGTACGTTTGGATTAAAAAAGAAGGTATTCAAAAAGTCGATGAAGCTTATCGCAAAGAACAGGAAAGGATGAAAATCAATAAATGACCGAAACGAATGCCCTTTCTTATATGCTTTCTCAAATCTCGCCATTAACCGGCGTCGGGTTGTTTTTGTTCGGCCTGATAATCGGGGCGATATTTGCTTATTCTCAATGGAAAACCGTTGTGCGCGTCACGCAAATGGAAAAAATGAAATTCTATTTGTTTTCAACGGCTTTGGTTCGGTTCATTGTCTTTTTTATCGCCCTCATGTGGGTTGCTTATCCCGATAAAAACATCGTCAAAATTATTATTTTCTTCATCGGATTCATGGTCATGCGCATTATCGCCACGAAAAAGGTAAAAAAAATGCTGCGGGAGAAAAAACATGTTTGAAAATTATGACACGATGATTGTTTTTCACTTGTTTAATCTGCCGATTAACGTGACGATTTTTTCAAGCTGGATTGTCATGGCGGTTTTGATGGTCTTTTCGTTTTTGGCAACACGCTTTTTAAGTGACGATATTCAAACATCCAGATGGCAAACGCTGATGGAAATGGTCGTGGTTTGGTTGCGCAAAGAAATCAAAGACACCAGCAATGATAATCCGGCCAAATATTTGGGATTGGGCATCGGGTTATTTATGTTTATTTTGGTCAGCAATTTTTTGACGATTTTTCCATGGTTTCAACCACCGACAGCTTCTTTAAGCACAACGATTGCTTTTGCTTTGGTTGTTTTTTGTGCCATTCCTTACCATGCCATTCAAAACGCGGGTGTTTTAGGTTATTTAAAAAAGTTCATTGACCCTTCCCCGATTATGCTGCCGATGAATTTGTTCAGCGAATTTGCGTCAACCTTTTCAATGGCGCTTCGTTTGTACGGTAATATGTTAAGCGGGGTGATGTTTGCCAGCATTTTAACATCATTCGTTCCGCTCTTATTACCACTTTCGATGCAGGTATTAGGCTTACTGACCGGTTCAATTCAAGCCTATATCTTTGCATTGCTGGCAATTGTTTATATGTCAAACGTCGGGCCGACAACGCCCTATGTGGAAGAAGAAAGTCCAACTTATTAAAAAAGGAGATAAAAAATGGATGCAATTAGTTTAATCGGTGCTTTTTCTGTGTTAGCAGCAGGTTTGTGTATGGGTATCGGGTCTTTAGGTTCTGCGGTCGGCGAAGGAAATGCCGCAGCGGCGGCTTTACAAGCTATGGCTCAACAACCTGACGAAGCCAGCCGAATCAGAAGTACTTTATTCGTTACGATGGCGATGGTGGAAACGACGGCTTTATATTCTTTGCTGATTTCGTTTTTAACATTTTATGCCAACCCGTTTTGGGATTATGCTGTCGAAGCGGCGACAAAATAAGTAAGGAGTTGTCATGGGAATTGACACGTTTACGCTTGTGGCGCAGATTATCAATCTGGTCATTTTAATCTGGCTGTTAAAGCGGTTTTTGTATACGCCGATTTTAAGGGCTGTTGATGCGCGGCAGGCGAAAATCGCCGAACGGTTAAACACGGCACGCGAACAGGCGGATAAAGCCATCCGTCAGCAACAGCTTTATGAACAAAAAATCGACACATTTGAAGCTGACCGCCAAAAAATGTTCGAAGAAGCCAGAAAAGAATCGGACCACATTAAAGAAGTATTATTAAGTGAAGCCAAAGAAGATGTCACCAAATCACGTAAACGCTGGCAAGAAGAGCTGATGAACGAAAAAAAAGCTTTTGACAACAATTTACGGAATTTGATTTTGGAACAATTTAAACTCTTTGCAGACCAATCCATCAAACAGATGGCCGGCGTTTCTTTGCATGCGTTAATCGAAGATCAATTCAAACGAAAATTGACGGCGATGCCGGCCAAAGAAAAAAAGGCTTTTGCGGATTATATTCGGCAAACCGGGCGTGTCACGTTTATCAGTGCCGTCAAAATGACGCCGGAACAGAAAAAAGAGATGGGTGCCTTTTTGACGGATGTTTTGGATATTTCTTCGGATGTTCGGTTTACATTTAAAGAAGAACCGGCTTTATTATCAGGCATTGAATTACAAGCCGGCGAACAAATCATATCTTGGAACATGCGTCAATATCTGGAACAGTTTGAAACGAATTTGGATACGGCAATGACGGGTCTGATTCAGCAAGAATAAAGGATGAAGAGATGTTAAAAAAAGCCTCTGAAAAAGCAATGAATGTCATTGAAGAAAGCACAAAGAAAACCAAAGCTTCCTTAAAAAGCCAGGAAGTCAGCGAAATTCAATCTATTTCTGCCGGCACAGCTGTCTTAACGGGTCTTTCCAATGTCAAAATGGATGAAATGCTGTTGTTTCCGGGCAATGTTTCGGGAATGGTTCAAACGTTGTCTGATGATGCTGTCGGCGTCGTTTTTTTAGACAATCCCGATCATTTAAAAGCGGGCGACAAAGCCATTCGAACCAATCGGATTTTGGATATTCCGGTCAGTAACCAACTTTTGGGGCGCGTGATTGACCCGGTCGGGAAACCGTTAGACGGCAAAGGAGCCATTGCAGCCAAAGAACGCCGGCCGATTGAACGTGAAGCCTATGCCATTATGGATCGGGCACCGGTTGATCAACCGCTTCAAACCGGATTAAAAGCCATTGATTCGTTTACGCCAATCGGACGCGGACAGCGCGAATTGATTTTAGGCGATCGTCAAACCGGAAAAACGGCTATTGCGCTTGACACCATCATCAATCAAAAAAACACGGGTGTCATTTCCATTTATTGCGCTATCGGGCAACAGGCAGCAGCTGTGGCTCGGGTTATTGCAGATTTAAAAAAATATGATGTTTTACAAAACGCCATTGTGGTTGTCGCTTCGGGAGAAGACCAAGCCGGTATGCAATACATTGCTCCTTATGCTGCGACGACTATCGGGGAATTCTTCATGGAACAAGGCAAAGATGTCTTGATTGTTTATGATGATTTAACCAATCATGCCCGGGCTTATCGACAAATGTCCCTGCTCTTACGGCGGCCGCCCGGACGAGAAGCTTATCCCGGAGACATTTTCTATATTCATTCGCGCTTGTTGGAACGGTCAACACATTTAATTAAAAAATTGGGCGGCGGGTCATTGACGGCCTTACCGATTGTGTCAACGGAAGCCGGCAATATTTCGGCTTACATTCCGACAAACATCATTTCCATTACGGACGGTCAAATTTATTTATCGGCTTCTTTGTTCCAAAAAGGCACCATGCCGGCGATTGATACCGGGCGATCCGTATCACGGGTGGGTGGAGATGCTCAACTGCCGGCGTATCGGTCTTTGGTGGGGCCGCTTAAATTGTTCTACTCTCAATTTGAAGAGCTGGAATCTTTTGCCAAATTCGGCACTCAAATGGACAAAGAAACCGAAGAACGCTTAAATCGCGGTCGGGCTATTCGCATGGTTATGGAACAACGCCAGTTCCAACCGATGAAAGTAACAGATCAAATTGCAATTTTGATGGCAACCAATGAAGGATTGTTGGACGGTCTTGATGCACAAAAGAATAAAAAAGCTCAAGAAATCATTGCTTCTTTGATGAATACGGATTTCAAAGACATTGCCAAAGCGATTTTGGATCGGCAAAAACTGGACGATAAAACAAAACAAAAAATGTTGACGGCTTTTGAACGAGCGCTTAAACGGGAAAAGGTTATTTAACATGTCGATGGAAACGCTTTCGAAACGCATAAAAACAACCGAAGATTTGCGCAATATCGTCAGCACAATGAAATCTTTGTCTTCTGTCAGTATTTTGCAATACGAACAGGCACAGAAATCTTTAATCGAATATACACACACGATTCGAAATGCTTTCCATGCGTTGATTAAAACCAATGCAGTGTTTATTCCGGCACACGAAAAAACAACGGCAGAGCCTAAAACCATTGCGATTGTCATCGGTTCGGACAACGGTTTGGTCGGCCGATTTAACAAAGAAATCATGCAAACGGCAGCTCTTTCTTTGAAAGAAAAAGGCATTTCTCCGAAAGAAGCGGTTTTTATCACCGTCGGCAAACGTGTTGCGGCTTTGGCAGAACAACAACAATATGACTTGTTTGCCAAATATGCTGTTTCCAATTCGATAAAAGCGATTAACAGCATTGCTTCTACGGTCATTGTGCGCATGGAAGAAGCGATGGAAAAAACAAAAGCGACTCGCGTTTTGTTGTTCTACCATAAACGACTCCCCAATCAACCGACTAAAATCGAACAAGTGACTTTGTTACCTTTTGATTTGCAACAGTACAAAAATTTAAAAAACGAACCATGGCCGACCAATAATGTGCCGTTGATTACGTTGAAACCACAGCTTCTTGTTTCCAAACTTATCCAAGAATATTTGATGATTGTTTTGTCCGGCGCTATTACCATGTCTTTGGCGGCTGAACATCATGCGCGTATGATTAACATGCAAAACGCGGAAAAAAACATCGATGAAAGTTTGGAACAAATGAATTTGGAATTCCAACAAAAGCGCCAAGAAGCTATTACAGAGGAATTGATTGACGTGGTTTCCGGATCTGAAGCTTTACAGGTTAAAAAAAGATCTTAAAAAAAATTTTATAAAAATATTGACAGAAATCAAAATGTATGCCATAGTGTGCGCATGTGGTATTGTATTGCCACTTACATGGATTTATCTCCCTTATAAAAAAGTCCATGCATTCTGGAAAGAAGGGCTTTTTCTCCCCCCCCCCCCCCCCCCCCC
>CALGXF010000066.1 GCA_937935995.1 uncultured Alphaproteobacteria bacterium | reverse complement strand
TATAAGTACATTCTTTGGTATCATATCGACATTCAACCCCGTTTGCATATTTGCAATATCTGTTTCCGTAATTTTTAACAACTAACGTGCCACCAGACGGACATTCAAAATTCGTAAAACATTCGGGACAGTTGTCACCATAATAAGACGTACACTGCGAATCACCTCCGCACCGTTGCGTATTTCCCTGATAACATCGATACCAAGACGTCACTTTTGTACAAGACACATCCGTTGTCGAGTGATAACACCCATAGTAATAAGGTGTCTTGACCCATGTCATGCCTAAATCCGCACAGTCTTCTTCTTCACATGTACCGATTTCACATCCGGTTCCGTCCAATTGGCATTTACGCGTTGCGCAAGAATTCGCACCTGTTCGCGGATATAAAGAACATTCAATTCCGACGGTAGAACTACCGGATGTCATGTAACAATAAATGCCGTCAGAATTTAAACAACCGCGATATCGGTCTTCCTCCACATACGTCGTTCCGGCCGGACAAAAATCAACACATGTCGTTGTTCCGTCTTCGTTTGTTTGTTCGATTTGCCCTTCCGGACAAGCCGTCAGACAAGTGTTGTACGCGCAATCTTGTCCGTCTCGCGTTTTACAGTTGACGGCACAAATTGTCCCGCCTTTGGAGCATGTCATATTGGTGGTTGTCCCATCTTTCACACATATCACGTCGTCTTGCACACGACATCCGTTACCAAGACCGGCGACCTCGCTATGACCGTAATCCAAACCGGCCGCCCGACAATTATCATCAAAGCATTCTCCGTAATAACACGATTCCCCATTCACATCACAGACGTATCCGCACTCTTCTCCATTCAAGAAACAATGGAAAACAGTTCCTTCACGCACACAGGTTGTTGATAAGTCCGGATTATAACATCCGTATAAATCCGGCGCGGCAACGTAACTTAATTGATTCGAAGGACACAAAGCGGCCGAACAATACCCGTATCCGCAATCTGTTCCATTTTCAAAACAATTGTATCCGCACCGTTGACCATCAATTTGACACGTCCAATTTTGCTTGCCTTGAGTGCCTCCGGTACAACCGAACTTTTGACACTGACCGTCCAATAAAACAGTCCCATCCGGACAGACACACTGACCGTCTTTTAAATCTGCGGAAAAGCCTAAATCCGTATCACATTTACAAGAACAAGACACAGCGTCCCAAAGTGCATATTCCGGACAACTTTGTTCTTCGCACACACAATCACAGGAAACCGCATCACGCACAAATCCTTCCGCACAATCCGTATAACAAGCGCCTTGACATTCTGTGTAACCGGCCGCACATTGACACGTTCCCGAAACACATATTTCTTTGGGCCCGCATAAGTTGTCATTATCCCGACAAACGCCGGTTTCACAACTTTGGCATCCGGAGCAAGTGCAATCTATGGGGTCAACACCGTCAGAAGGTTGTCCTACGGCAATTCCTTCAAAGGAAAAAACAAATTCATTTTCTCTTCCACAGACAGAAGAAAGCGCCTGTCCGTTTAAACGAACTGTTTTAGGTAATGAAAAAACCATGTCTTGTAATCGCCGACACACACGCACCGGAACAGAACTTACAATAATATCGAACCCGGCACCATTTGTTTTTTGATGTCGATAAGTTATGTTGCCGATTGTTTCATCGAATCCAAGCAAAGGATATTGTTGGCCGGAAATGGCTTGTCGCACAACGGGATTGCCGATAGAAGCAACAGCCCGTAAATCAACCTGACGATAAATAGAATGAGCGCGGTTTTTCGCACTGGCATACGTATAAGCAGCCACAGCCCCCGCAGCCAAAATGCCCATAAGCGCCAAAACGCCCAACATTTCTATCAGGCTGCGCCCCGTTTGAGACACCTGCGTTAACAACATCCTTTTCATCATGGCAACTCCTTTTCCTTGTTTAATAGGAGTATACCATACCCCCCCCCAGAGTCAAGAGGAAAGAGAAATACTTTTCTTTTTTATGCAGATTCCCCGAAGCGTCGGCGCATGTAATAAAGAAGCATCAATCCCGGCAGCATCAAAACGCCCGTTAAAATGAAAAAATGAGTCCAACCCAAACCGGCCGCCAAAACGCCGCCGTTGCTGGCAAATATGTCCCGCGCGACCATGGCAAGCGAACTTAACAAAGCATATTGAGTTGTTGTGTATTTTTTGGAACATAATAAAGACAAATAAGCCACAAACACCGTATTCCCCATTCCGCCGACGATATTATCGAAAGCGATTAACCCGATTAAATAGGTCAGGTTATATCCGAGAACCGATTGTCCGGCATATCCTAAAGACGTTAAAATTTCAATTAATCCCAAAACCCACAAACACCGCATCACGCCGAAACGCACGACAACCACCCCGCCGAACAACGTTCCCAAAATTGTTGCCGCGCTGCCCCACAAGTTGGAAACGGCCGCGATTTCCTTTTCCGAAAAACCCATTTCTAAATAAAACGGCCCGGCCATAACGCCTAATACGGCATTGTTAATTTTGTAAAGAATCACAAATAAAACAATGAAAAACCATCCTTGATGTTTCATAAAGTCTTTAAACGGATTAATCAACATCTCGTGCAACCACGCCCCACGCAATTCTTTGGGAGCATCTCCGGATACATCTTTCATGCATAAAACCGTTATAAAGCCAATCAAAATGAAACAACCGACCACTTGATAGGCCGTATTCCACGAAGCAACGGAAGCTAACCATAAACCGCCTGCTCCCGACATCAACATACCGATGCGATACCCCAATTGATATGCGCCGGCACCGGGGCCTTGTTCGTCTTTGGATAAAGAATCAATTCGAAGCGCGTCAACGACGATATCCTGACTGGCCGAAAAGAAAGCGACACAACCGGCTAAAACTGCCGTCAAACCCAGATGTTCCGCCGGATGAAGGCAACTTAATCCCAAGACAGAGGCAATCAATCCGGCCTGAAAAACCAACGCCCAAGACCGTCTTTGACCAAACCGCGCAGATAAAATCGGAATCGGAATTCGGTCAACCAACGGCGCCCATAAAAATTTTAAGCTGTAAGGCGTGCGCACCAAGCTGAAATACCCGATAGCCGCCAAAGCAACCCCTGATGTTTTCAGCCAATATGACAAACTGCCGAAAACCAAACTTAACGGCAACCCGCATGAAAACCCCAACAGCAAAACCACCAAAACAGATGGCTTTAAATAAGTACTGACGGCGGTTTTCCAAGTTCTCACGCTTCTTTTCTCCGTTCGGCTTTGCGCCGGTCATTGCTGTCCAATAAAGTCTTGCGCAGCCGGATGGATTTCGGCGTCACTTCGACCAATTCATCGTCTTCGATATAAGCCAACGCCTCTTCCAAACTCATGACCCGCGGCGGGGACAAAATAATATTTTCATCTTTACCCGCAGCCCGCATGTTTGTCAATTGCTTTCCTTTAATCGGGTTGACTTCAATATCGCCGGCTTTGGCATTTTCACCGATAATCATGCCTGCATACACCGGCGTTCCGTGTCCGACAAACAATGTCCCACGGTCTTGAATCTTAAACAAAGCATAGGCAACGGCTTTGCCTTGTTCTGTCGAAATCAAAACGCCCGTCCGGCGCCCTTGAATAACGCCTTTATAAGGCCCATACGAATGGAAAATCCGGTTCATGACACCGGTGCCGCAGGTATCTGTTAAAAATTCGGAATGGTATCCGATTAACCCCCGAGACGGCGCAATAAAAATCAATCGCGTTTTATTACCGCCCGACGGAATCATTTCTTGCAACTCGGCTTTACGAAGGCTCATCTTTTCCACAACAACACCCGAATATTCTTCGTCCACATCCACGACGACTTCTTCATACGGTTCCGTTTTTTGCCCGTTTTCATCTTCGTGCAAAACAACACGCGGCCGGGAAATAGATAATTCGAACCCTTCGCGGCGCATGGTTTCAATTAAAATGCCTAATTGCAATTCCCCGCGGCCGGCGACTTCAAACGCATCCGTGCTGCTTGTTCTGGCGATTTTCAAAGCCACATTGCCTTCGATTTCTTTGCACAAACGATCCCAAATCATCCGAGACGTTACTTTGTCCCCTTCCTGCCCTGCGAACGGAGACGTGTTAATGGAAAAAGTCATCATCAACGTCGGCGGATCAATCGGTTGAGACGGAATCGCTTCCGTCACTTCCGGCGCGCACAATGTGTCGGCAACAGTCGCTTTCGTAAAGCCGGCAATACTGACAATATCTCCGGCCGTTGCTTCGGTCAACGCCGTGCGCTGCAACCCGCGAAACGCCATGATTTTAGAGGCGCGTGCCGTTTCAATTGTTTTCCCGTCACGAGATAATGCCTTGATTTGTGTATTGACTTTCAAAGACCCGGTTAACACTTTTCCGGTTAAAATCCGGCCGACAAACGGGTCATATTCCAACGTCGTCACCAACATGGAAAACGGTTTATTTAAATCGTGTTCGGGAGCCGGGACATGTTCAATGATTTTTCGGAAAAGCGGCGTAATGTCTTTACGTTCTTCTTTTTCCAAATCATACACAGCCCATCCTTCGCGGCCTGAAGCAAACAAGGTCGGAAAATCCAATTGTTCATCCGTCGCGCCCAAGTTCGCAAATAAATCGAACACTTCGTTATGCACGTCGTGTGGCCGAGCATCTGGACGATCTGCTTTATTAATCACCACGATGGGTTTCAATCCCAATTTTAAGGCTTTACCCACCACGAATTTCGTTTGCGGCAAAGGTCCTTCGGCCGCATCCACCAAAACAATCACGCCGTCGACCATTGACAAAATCCGTTCCACTTCACCGCCAAAGTCCGCATGTCCCGGCGTATCGACAATGTTAATCCGCGTGCCGTTCCATTCAACTGACGTACATTTCGCCAAAATCGTAATGCCGCGTTCCCGTTCAATGTCACCCGAATCCATCACGCAGGTTTCGACAACCTGATTGTCACGGAACGTGCCGCTTTGTTTTAAAAAGGTGTCAACCAGAGTCGTTTTACCATGGTCAACGTGTGCGATAATCGCAATATTTCTTAATGGAAGTGTCATGTTAATTCTTCTTTTTGTTAAATTTTTGTGTTTGAGTGTTCTTCCATATACACCTTTTTTCAACAAAAAGATAGTAAAAAATGAAAAATCAGCACCTTGCCGCCGGCCACCGCCGAAATCAGAAGCTCCCTTTTTTCAAGATTTAATAATCCCGCGTCAAGATAAACAGAGCCAGCTCTTTTAATAAAACAGCCCGGTCACCGAACACAGCCAAAGCATCAATGGCATGTTGAGTAAGCTCTTTGGCTTTTATTTTAGCCGCATCCACCCCTACAACCGAAACATAAGTGGCTTTGTTGGCTTTAACGTCTTTACGTAACGTTTTGCCGACTTTTTCAACCGAGCCTTCAATATCCAAAATATCATCCGTGATTTGAAAAGCCAGCCCCAAATCCGAAGCATATGTTTTCAGGGCCTGGCGTTCATCAAACGACGCCTGTCCCAAAATCGCACCGGCTTCACAGGCAAACATCAATAAGCGCCCCGTCTTCATGGATTGCAACCGGACAATTTCCGGAAGCGATATATCTATTTCATCCGCCTCTGCCTTTAAATCCATCATCTGGCCGCCGACCATCCCGTGAAACCCGGCCGCATTCGCCAACGCCACAACCAACTCACATCGCACAACCGGATCCATCCACGTTTTTTCCGATGCCATGACTTCAAACGCGCGCGTTAACAACCCGTCTCCGGCCAAAATCGCCGTTGCTTCGTCAAATTGTTTATGACAACTGGGTTTGCCCCGACGCAAATCGTCATCATCCATGCACGGCAAATCGTCATGAATGAGCGAATAACTGTGAACCATTTCCAAAGCCGTTGCCGCGCGGATACTATCGTCTTTAGACACACCGAACATCGACGCCGTCATCATCAATAAAAACGGCCGCAGTGCTTTACCGCCGCCGATAGAGGCATATCGCATCGCTTCCACAACTTGTTTTTCGGGTCCGGCAGGAACCGGCAATAATTTATCCAACATCTCGTCCACACGGCGGCGCGTGTCTTTCAAAACGTCATTCAGTTTCGACATCAAAAGCCTCCTTTCCGACGATTTCACCATTGGCGTCAATCACCAGTTTATCAATCCGCGCTTTGGCATTTTTCAATTTTTCTTCGCAAACCTTTTTAAGGGAAATCCCTTTTTCATAATAAGCCACCGCTTCTTCCAACTGCACCCGGCCGCTTTCCAATTGCCGGACAATATCTTCCAATGCGGCCAAAGCCTGTTCAAATGTCATTTCGGATTGTTTTTCTGCCATTTTTGTTCCTTTCTGTTTTTTAGGATAACACGTCTTATCAAAAAGAAAAGATTTTTTTGCCGCCATCAATGAAATATTAAGTTTTTATCTGCTATTTTTATCTTTAAAAGTGTGACAAGCGAGGATGAAATGGCCTTATTCACCAAAAATCAGAACAAAATGGCTGTGAAACGCGGCCCTTTCATGCGGACGGATTGCCCCGTTAAATCCGACAATAAAGATGTCAAGAAAATCGTTTCCTCTTTCAAAAAAGCCAACAAAGAAACCGGGTTACGGATTTTTGTCGCCGGCGGATCTCGAGACGGAAACGACCCCGTTTATGTCGAAGAAGCGTACCAACTTGGGATGAAAATCGCGCAAATGAATTTTAAACTGGACTTCGGCCTGTCCGGTCAAGGCATCATGGGTGCCGTTGCCAAAGGCGTGTTAAAAGTGTGGACCGAAAAACACAAACAACAACAAATTCCGATACAGGGCATCACAACCAAAGAATATTTATCGCTGTGCCAAAAAGACGAAATCGTCAATCAAGTCAAAGAAGTCATCGTTGCTCACACGTTGGAAGAACGTAAAAATCAACTGCTTAACGCGGACTTTGTGATTTTCGCACCGGGCGGTATCGGAACGCTGGATGAACTGGTTTATGACTGCGTCGCCATGCAAGACGGCTTTTTACCGTTGAAACCTTTTATTATTTTCAACGTCAACGGCCACTATCATCACGTGTTGGAATACTTAAAGGAAATTCATTTAAAAGGATTTTCTTCCTCTTTCCCGTTTATCGTCGTTGACAACAGCGATGAAGCCGGCGTCGCATTTGAAGTGTTAAAATACCGTTATCCGATGCCTGAAACCATCAAAGACGTTTTGGAATATGTTCAGGCCATTATTTATGATTTACCGTACATTTTGGAAGAAAAAAGCAATACGCCCCGGGCAAGTGTTAAAAATATTTTAGCGGCCATGGACAAAACCCGCGCGCACGGAACGACGAAAGAAAAGCAAATGCTGGCGCAAAAAGTGGAAAAAGCCTATTTAAGAAAAGAAATCGACCGTATGTACGGACGGCTTGAAAAAACAGGCCGAGACACGGCTGTGGTCAGTGAAAAATTAACGGGATTAAAGGAACAACGTAAAAAGGTGCAACATTAAATGGATTTTGTCAATTTTCCGCTTCTTTTGATGTCTGCTTTGCTGATTTTCAGTATTTTGACCAGTTTGGTTTCCACAAAAGCCAATATTCCGTTGATTTTGATTTTTTTGTGTATCGGTTTATTGGTCGGCGATGGCGGCGGTTTGGGTCTTGTCGGGTTCCATTCGGCTAAAATGGCTTTTTTTATCGGCAACGTCGCGCTGGCTTTGATTTTATTTGACAGCGGTTATCAAACATCCTTTAAAAGCTATCGCATGACAGCCGTTCCGTCTTTGTTGTTGGCAACCGTCGGCGTTTTATTGACAACGCTTTTATTGGCACCGGCGGCTTATTACATTTTAAATATTTCATGGCTTCAGGCCATGTTGCTCGCATCCATCATCAGCTCAACCGATTCCGCATCTGTTTTTTTCCTGCTGCGCATGGGCGGCGTTTCCGTTCGTGATAAAATTAAATCAACTTTGGAAATCGAATCCGGTTCCAATGATCCGATGGCCATCTTTTTGACTTTTTCTTTCATCACACTCATCCAAGCCCACGCAACCGGCTTTTCATGGCGCTTGTTCACCAGCTTTGTCGAACAAATGGGCATCGGTGCCATCGCCGGTTTATTCATTGCTTATGTTGTCAAAAAAATTATCAACCGAATTGATTTGGATACCGCGTTGTATCCCATTTTATTGATTGCTATGGTCATTGCGGGCTTTGCCATAACAAACGTTTTGGGCGGCAGCGGATTCTTGGCGCTTTACATCGCCGGGATTTTTCTGGGCAACTCCAAACTGCACGGGCATCACCAAATCTTGCGCGTTCAAACCACATTAACGTGGCTGTGCCAAATCATCATGTTTATGTCTCTAGGACTTTATGCCAATGTTTCCGAATTCCCGAGCGTCTTTACCCCGTCCATGATTTTAGGCGCCTTACTGATTGTTATTTCAAGACCGCTGGCCGTGTTTTTGTGTCTGGCACCGTTCAAATATACGCTTTCGGAAAAAGTCTTTATTTCCTTTGTGGGCTTGCGCGGCGCCACATCTATTTTGCTGGCGTTAACACCGCTTGTCATGCACTTGCCGTACGCCGAAACGTTCTTTAACATTATTTTCTTAATGGTGTTAATGAGTTTGGCTATTCAAGGCTTTTTCATCATTCCTGTGGCCAAATTATGCCATGTGACGCTGCCGGTTGTTGAAAAGCCTGCCGAAAAATCCGAAGTCGATTTACCCGGCCTGTCCGACAGTTATCTCGTCTCTTATAAGCTGTCCGAAAATACGCCGGCCGTTCACGGCAAACCGATTCCGAAATGGGCTATGCCGATTATCGTTAAACGCGACGGCATTTCTTATAATGCTTATAACATTAAATCATTAAAGCCGGATGACCGCGTCTATTTATTTGCTTCGTCTGAAAAGAAAATTCAATTTTTGGATTCCCTTTACGGCGGCGGACTGACGTTGAACAGCGAAGATTTCGGCGATTTCACGTTGAAACCCGACACGCCGTTAAAAGATTTAATGCTCTTGTACGGCATTAAAATCGACAAAAGAATGCAAGACAAGACCATTTGTGACGTCTTAAACCAAAACTTTGCCGATATCGAAGTCGGCGACCGGTTTCGGCTGGATGCCGTCGAGTTGATTATCCGCAAAATGGACGGCAATTCAGTCGAAGAAATCGGTCTGGATTTGGAACCGTCGGAAAAATCTTTCGGCCGGTTATTCATCTTGCAAAAAACCAAACGCCGTCGGGGAAGCGAAAAACAACACTGATTTTTGATTTTCTTCTTGCCAATTTCATAAAAACGAGATATGAAATGAGGTGAATTAATTGAAACAAAAGAGGAAAAAAATGAAAAAATTAACAATCGGCGTTCTTGCATTAGCTGCCGTCGGGGCTGCTTTTTTTGGTTATCAATACATGCATCAACCGGCTCAAACACAGCAAACGGGTGTTATGCCGATGGATGTGATGGTTTTGCAAAAAAGTGAATTTTATCCCTCTTTAAGTTTTGTTTCCAAAATCGAGGCTAAAGACAAAGTCGCCGTTCGGGCGCGGGTCACCGGTTTTTTAATGAAACGGTTATTTAATGAAGGGGATTTTGTCAAAGAAGGCCAATTACTTTTCGAAATCGAAAAAGACCAATTTGAAGCGAATGTTCGCAAAGGAGAAGCCAATTTGGCCAATGCCGAAGCTAACGAACAAAATGCGGCGGCTCAATTTAAACGGGCCAAAAACCTGATTAAAACAAAGGATATTTCCGAAGCGACGTTAGATCAACGCGAAGCGGAATACAGTTCTGCCGTTGCCGGTGTCAAACAAGCCCAATCCGAGCTTGTCATTGCCCAGTTGGATTTGGATTACACAGATATTAAGGCCCCCATCAGCGGTCGTATCGGTGAATCCGTTTACAGTGTCGGCGCTCTCATCGGACCAGATTCGGGCGAGCTTGCCTCTATTGTTTCCACAACACCGATGTACGCCGTGTTCTCGGTTTCCGAAAACCAATTATTGCAAATGCGCGAATTTATTCAAGAAGCTGACAAAACAAATGATG
This sequence comes from uncultured Alphaproteobacteria bacterium, assembly GCA_937935995.1. Taxonomy (GTDB): domain Bacteria; phylum Pseudomonadota; class Alphaproteobacteria; order CAAHEQ01; family UBA3637; genus CALXXA01. The sequence continues at coordinate 4,489 of CALGXF010000066.1, read as the reverse complement.
CCGAAGGAATGGATATCACGTTCCAATTTGCCAACGGGTCAACTTATCCGTTCCAAGGAAAATTAAACTTCGTTGATATTGAATTGGATCCGCAAATGAATACCTTGAAAATGCGCGTTTCATTCCCCAACCCGGATAACAACCTCATTTCCGGGCAATACGGCCGCGTCAACATGAAATTCAAAACACCGCAAAAGGCTTTGTTGGTGCCGCAAGTTGCTATTCAACGGGATTTAGCCGGGGCTTTCGTGTATGTCGTCAACACAGACAACGTTTTGGAATTGCGCCGGATTGAAGTCGGATTGGAACTCACCAGCGGGTACACCATTGTTGAAAAAGGATTGTCTATCGGGGATAAAATCTTGTTGAACAATTATCAAAAAGCGGCTCGAATGCTGGGCGCGCATGTTCAGCCGGTTATTCAAAAAATCGATGCCGACGAAAAAGGTTCCGTCGAAGAAGCGGCGCCGGCCTCGACCGACGAAACAACACCGATGGCTGAAGGAGTATAAAGATGATTGCTGACGTTTTTATTAAGCGGCCGCGGCTTGCCATCGTTGTTTCGATTGTGATTACAATCGCCGGTGCTTTATCCGCCTTTATGCTGCCGATTGAACAATTCCCGAATATTACGCCGCCGCAGGTGTCTGTCAGCGCGACGTATCCGGGCGCCAACGCGGAAGTGATTGAAAGCTCTGTTGCACAACAAATTGAATCCGCTGTTAACGGGGTGGAAGACATGCTTTATATGTCATCGACATCCTCGGATGACGGCAGCTATAACTTAACGGTCACGTTTAACGTCGGAACCGATCCGGATACGGCGGCCATGAACGTTCAAAACCGGGTCAAACAAGTCGAATCCAAACTGCCGGAAGACGTGATGAAACAAGGGATTTCAGTTCGTCAACGGATGTCTTCCATGTTGCAGATTTTCGAAATCGTTTCCGAAGACGGGCGGTATGACAATAAATTCCTGACCAACTATGTGTTAATCAACATGAAAGACGAACTGGCGCGTGTGAAGGGTGTCGGGGATATTCAAGTTTTCAGTAACTATGATTACAGTATGCGTATTTGGGTCAGCGATGACAAACTGAAAAGTTTAAAATTGTCAACAGCAGACATCATCAACGCAGTTCAAAGCCAAAACATTCAGGCTTCCGTCGGTCGTATCGGTTCCATGCCGGCACCGAAAGACCAATTGTTTCAGATTACGTTAACATCTCAAGGCCGGTTGACTTCCGTTGAAGAGTTTGAAAACATCATCATCCGCGCCAATCAAGACGGGTCTTATTTAAAATTAAAGGACGTTGCCCGTGTTGAATTGGGGGCTAAAAGTGAAGAAATGTTGAGCCGTTATGACGGAAAACCGGCGGTGGCTTTGGCTGTGTTCCAGTCACCGGGTTCCAACGCGATTGACGTTGCAACCGGGATTACGGAAAAGCTGGCAGAATTAACGCCGCGTATGCCGCAAGGATTGGAAGTCAAAATGATGTTCGATAATGCGGCATTCGTGCGCATGTCCATGGCCGAAATCGAAAGCACCTTGATTGAAGGGTTCATTTTGGTCGTGTTGGTGATTTATTTCTTCTTGGGTTCCGTCCGAACCACTGTCATTCCTTTGCTTGCCATTCCGGTGTCTTTAATCGGTGCGTTTGCGGGTATGGCGGCTTTGGGTGTTACATTGAATACAGTGTCTTTGTTGGCGTTGGTTCTGGCCATCGGGGTGGTGGTGGATGACGCCATCGTGGTGGTGGAAGACGTTGAATCCGTTATGGCAATGGATCCAAAAGAAAAACCGGCTAACTATGTCAAAAAATCAATGGACCGAATCACAAACCCGATTATTGCAACAACATTGATTTTATTGGGCGTGTTCGTTCCGGTTGCTTTCTTGCCCGGGATTACGGGTATGTTGTACCGGCAGTTCGCTGTCGCCGTTTCTTGTGCCGTGACGATTTCCGCTATTAACGCGTTGACGTTGTCGCCGGCGTTGGCTCGGTTGTTAATGCGGCCTAATGAAAAGCACAATTGGTTGGTTACAAAAGCAATGGATGCCGTTGAGTGGTTACGCAAACGATACGCGGCGGTGATTGGAAAAATCATCCCACGCTCATGGCTTGTGGTTCCGGCTTTGCTGATTGTCGCCGGATTGGCCATCTTCTTGTTCAAAACCACGCCGACGGGATTCTTGCCGGCCGAAGACCAAGGGGCTTTCATGTGTGAAGTTCAGCTGCCTTCCGGTGCTTCTTTAAACCGAACGGTTGAAGTTGCGCAACAAGTCGAAGAACGGGCTTTGAAAATTCCGGGTGTCCGCGGCGTCATGACGGTGGCCGGATACGGAATGCTGGCCGGTGGGGCGGCTTCCAACAGTGCGTTTATCGTGGTTAACTTGGATGACTATGAAAAACGGCAATCGCCGGACTTGTTGGTAGATGGAGTCATTCGCAATTTTGCAATGGCAACAGCCGATATCAAAGATGCTATCGTCATGCCGTTTAACTTACCGGCATTGATGGGGGCTTCTTCCACAGACGGGTTTGAATACATGTTGCAAACCACCGAAGGCGCCAGCCCGGAAGAATTGGTTAAAGTAGCAAACCAAATCATTGCCAAAGCGGCGGAACATCCGGCTCTGGCGAACGTGATGACGTTCTATCGTGTGGACAGCCCGCGTTTAAGCGTAACGGTTGACCGTGAAAAAGCATATGCGCTCGGGGTTTCTGTTTCCGATATTTTCAACACGATGCAGGCGATTTTGGGCGGCACGTACATCAACGACTTTAACTTATACGGTCGTTCTTGGCAGGTGATGTTACAAGGCGACATGAATGATCGTTCGACAAAAGAAGATATCTTTAAAATCGAACTGAAAAACAACAAAGGCGAAATGGTTCCTTTGCGTTCTTTGGTTCAAATTAAAGACACAATCGGGGCTTCCAACATCCAACGGTACAACAACTATCGGGCTTTGAAAATTACGGGTGCCAATGCTTCCGGATACAGCTCCGGGGATGCGATTCAAGCCATGACCGAAATTTCGGAAGAAATCTTACCGGCCGGATATAAATACGAATGGACCGGAACGGCGGCTCAAGAATTGGAAGCCGGCGGCCAAACAGCCATCGTCTTTATCATGGCGTTTGTGTTCGGTTATTTGTTCTTGGTCGGTTTGTATGAAAGCTGGACATTGCCGATTTCCGTGATGTTGTCAATTATCGTCGGATTCTTGGGTGCGATTTTGATGATTTGGTGGCAAAGTAAGAACCCGACTTATCGGATTTTCGATGACTTATATGCACAAATCGGATTAATCGTGTTGGTCGGATTAGCGGCGAAAAACGCAATTTTGTTGGTCGAGTTCGCCAAAGACCGCCACGAAAAGGAAGGCGATTCCATTCAAGAGGCTGCTCTTAAAGGCGGTGCTTTACGGTTCCGCGCGATTATGATGACGGCGATTTCATCTTTGATGGGATTCTTGCCGTTGATTATTGCGACCGGTGCCGGTGCTTTGTCTCGTCGAGCCGTCGGTTCTGCGATTTTCGGCGGAATGGCTTTCTCGGCGTTCGTGGCGATTTTCTTTGTGCCGTCTTTGTATGTGATTTTCCAAACAATGGCGGAGAAAGTAGCCGGGCCACGGGCTAAAGATGATTTCTAATCGAAAACGGTCTGTAAAAAGCCCCCTGAAACGGGGGCTTTTTTTATCCTGCACATAATTCCAGAGATTTGTTTTTCGGCAAAATCGATTTTTGTCGGCTGACAACCTGTGGCGCAAAACAAGCAGCGATATATCTTGCCGCAACGGTATCTTGCTGGGTAATTTGCTGAACAACCGAGCCACGCCCGTCAGGCAGTAACACATTCACGCCCATTTCTATCATTTTATCACAAACCGGGAACATATGCCGCCGCAAAGCCATCGTAAATAAAGAATCAACACCGGAACGAACGCCGTCAATTGCCAGCGCCATTTGTTCTCCCGAAGAAGACCGAGCACTTAATTCAACGGCGATTAATTGGTTAATGTCCGGACGAGGCGATTGTTCCAAACTCATCAAAGCTTCTTTCCAGTTCGCCGACATAATGGCATTAAAAAGCTGCCGATCGGCTTTCTTTTCTTCTGCTGTTCTTTCTGTTTCAGTCATTTTTCCTTTCCTTTTTGACATAAAAAAAGAGCGGGGATGAAACCCGCTCTGCTCTTTTTCCTATTTTGATTCAATCATGCATGGGGTATCCCGAGTGGTTTATCCTCAGTAAAATAAAAGCCCCAAAAAAATGTATTTTGCATGTTCATATCAAAACCTTTTTGTTTACTTGAAAAGGATGGCACGTTTTTAAAAACTTGGCAAGCATTTTTTTCAAACCTATCCGAAAAAACAGGTTTAGGCTTGACAAATACAGCCCGTTCCTTTTATAAAAGAAAGGATAAGAAGGAGATGTCATATGTTCCAACTTTTTAATCGCAAGGCAATTACCCCCCCCCCCC
>CALGXF010000065.1 GCA_937935995.1 uncultured Alphaproteobacteria bacterium | reverse complement strand
TATATATCTCCCCTCCTTTTTATCTCTATGCTTTTACCTCCGGGAGGTTTAATTCACTCAATACTCATTCCCCTTAATCTAATCCATCCAATCCCTAGCCTCTTTTGCCAGAAATTATACATTCAATCCACGCTTAAGACTCAAAAAGAAAAAACTCAACTCTCCTCCATTCCATCCCAATAGCTTAAAACCATATGATGCTACCCTCTGTATTATAAATAAAGATTCTCCTTGACTCTGGGGGGGGGGGGTATGGTATACTGTTTTCCTATCAGAAAATGGGGAACAAAATGCAGTACAAAAAACTGTTTCAAGAGGCCATTCATTATAACAAATTGTATCAATCCGGGCGGACGTTATTGGAACAACTGGTTGTGTTGGCGATTGTCGGGATTTTGGTTATCTCGGCTTTGGCCGGGTTGGTTTATGCCCGAAACAAAATAATTGCAAACCGCATTTGGGCTGATGTGTCTTTGGCTTACATGGATGCATCGGAAAAAGAACGGGCAATCGGTGTTTATCCGATTATTTTTACGCCGGAAAGCGGTTTACCCATTGAAACAGAAAGGTGCGAAGCGGCGGCGGGAAAACGAACAGACTTGGTCCGGGTGTCCGATATACGTCCTTCGGTTTGCCGGATTGTTCAACAAATGGCACAAGACAGTTCATTTGTCCTATTGGAATGGTCAGATGCGGTCGGGGATTATGTTCAACTGACGGGCTGTTCATCGGATAAGAACGAGATGATATTCGGATACGGTAAAGCGATGGGTTGTGATTGCCCAGACCATGCGCGTTGTCAATTAATGGCGGGTTGTGTGTGCGATTTTGGATATGAGGTATCGGATACCGGTTCGTGTGAGGAAATGGTTTGTCCGGTTGTTAAAGAGATTGAAGAGATAACGGAAGAATATTGTTGTCTTAAAGCGAACGGGGACTGGAACGGGGCATGTTATTGCCCAGAGGATAATTACTTTAATGGGACACAATGTGTGCCGGGACAAGGATTTTGCGTTTATGCGTATGAAGGCCCAACCGGAAACGGATATTATGCAGATTGTTCCTATACATTTCGTGAGGAAGACGGAGAGGTGTCGATGGTCATTCAAGAAGCTTGTCCGTCTGCTCAATACTGTACTTTACGATGGACGGACGCGGATTGCGGTCATGTTATTCCAGCCGAAGGCGCCCCGACAATTTACGGGCGATGCACTGGCGTGACGCTCATTAATAACAGTTGTCGTCAATATGAGGAAAAAATAATACCGACGGTTTGGGTGCGTCACCCGTGTGAAGACAACCAATATTGCTATTTCAATTGGTCGAGTGACACATGTTCCCCGTTACCGGTCGAAGGCGCAAATTTATTGTATGGTGTGTGCTTGGCATTTAATAAAACGTCGCCCTTGGTTTGTCCGGTGAGTGAATGAAAGGAAGAAAAATGAAACAGGTGGCAGTGTGGATATGTTTGTGTTTGTTGATAGCATCCCCTTCTTTTGCGGCATGTGACGGGGGAACAGAGATAACGGGGAAGAACGGTCATGTGTATTGTAAAAGCAATGTTAACGTGAATTGGTATACGGCTTTTTCGTGGTGTGATGCGCAAGGTCGGACGTTAGCGACAATGGAACAAATATGCGATATTGATGACACACAACGGTGGGATGGGAACACGGGGACGGGAAAGTGTTTAAATATGGCAGGAGCATCTTCTGAAAACCAGTGGGTTTGGTCAGCTATGCCCTACAGTCCCACGCATGCATTTAGCGTTTATCTATCCTCGACAAATGTGTCCAGCGGTAATCGAATGGGCATCAGTTACTTCGTCTTGTGTTGGTGAGCCTGTCAGAACGGGAAAACGTGTCAGAAAGCCTGTAAGCCGGATTTTGTCGAGGATAATCATTCGTCTAGGCGTTTTGTTGCCAAACCGCTCTGGCGACCTACCTATTGGGCGGAATAGGAACGATTCCTTTCGGATAAACCGATGCCGCTTTCTTGGTCTTGCTTCAGGTGGGGTTTACCGTGCCCCGGCCTCTTACGAGTCGGGCGGTGAGCTCTTACCTCGCCGTTTCATCCTTACCTGTTTTCAAAACAGGCGGTTTGTTTTCTGTGGCACTGTCCCTCGGGTCACCCCGGGCGGCCGTTAGCCGTCACCTTGTTCCTATGAAGTCCGGACTTTCCTCAAAAAGCAAAGCTTCTCGCGATTATCCAGCTTTCTGACACGACTTAAAGCATAAAGAAAAATGCCGATTTGTCAATACGTTTTAATATGGTACAATAATACCATGCGCAAAAGAGTTGAAAAACCTATTGACAAAGACAAAAAATGTGATATGATGCTCTCCTCATTTAAAAGATAAGGAAGTACAAATGAAAACAACAACAAGTGCAAAGCCGTCGACAATTACCAAAAAATGGTATTTGATTGACGCGACGGATTTGGTGTTGGGCCGGGTTGCCAGCCAGATTGCAAAAATCTTGCGCGGAAAACATAAAACCAGCTACACACCTCATATGGACTGCGGCGATTACGTCGTTGTCATTAATGCTGAAAAAGTTCAATTAACGGGTAATAAATTGCAAAACAAAATGTATCATCGGCATACGGGATACATCGGCGGGATTAAATCAGTTTCTGCCGGCCGGTTGATGGAAACGCATCCGGAACGTGTTTTGTATAAAGCTGTTGAACGCATGATTTCCCGGAACAAACTGGGACGTTCTCAAATGACAAAGCTGCGCGTTTATGTCGGTGCGGATCATCCGCATGCGGCTCAAAATCCGGAAGTTTTGGATATTGCGGCGATGAACCCGAAGAATAAAAGGAGCGTATAAGCATGGAAAATTTAGAAGTTTTAAATACGGAGCAAGCTCCTGTTAAACGGGAACCGAAGAAAGACAAGCAAGGTCGTTCTTATGCGTCCGGCCGCCGGAAAGATGCGGTTGCACGCGTTTGGGTCAAGTTAGGCAAAGGAAACGTGACGGTCAACGGAAAAGATATGAAAGATTATTTCACACGGCCTGTGTTGCAAATGATTATCAATCAACCGTTTGTCGCGACGGCACGTGAAGGTCAATTCGATGTTGTCTGCACGGTGTGCGGCGGCGGATTGTCCGGTCAAGCCGGCGCTGTGCGTCATGGGATTGCACGGGCGATGGATTTGTTTGAACCGGATTTGCACAGCACTTTGAAAAAAGGCGGCTTCCTGACACGGGACAGCCGTGCTGTCGAACGGAAAAAATACGGGAAAGCAAAGGCACGTCGTTCTTACCAATTCAGCAAACGTTAATCTGTTTGTTGTCATGGCAAAAGCCCTCGATTTCGGGGGCTTTTTTTTATTTGTATTGAGGGCCGGCGGATGTTTTTGATTATGACAAAATGATGAAACCGTTTGTTTCCCCAAAACGGGTTATTGCAATTTATCAAAATAACGCCTATCCTTTTTAGGTGGAACAACAAAAAGGAGTAGAAGATGAACAAATTCACATTAACATTAGCTTTGGCTGTTTTAATCGGATGTTCCGGCGCTGCCATGGCCGGCTTTAAAGGGCCGACAAGCGTTGAAAAAGCAACGGTTGCGCAGGCAAAAGAAATGAAAGATGACACGCATGTGATTTTGCAAGGGTACATCGAAAGTTCTTTAGGGGATGAAGATTACATGTTCAAAGACGAAACAGGATCAATTCGCGTTGAAATTGATCATGATGTGTGGCGCGGATTGGATGTGACACCAAATGATAAAGTGGAAATTCAAGGCGAAGTCGATACGCATTTTTACAAGCCCACGGAAATTGATGTCAAACGCATTCAATTGGCGAAATAATGAAAAGCCCCGGGTTAAGACCGGGGCTTAAACATTAAATTTTAAAATAATGTTGCGCTTGTGCCAATTCTTCGGGCGTGTTGATATCCGCCGGCGCTTCTTCCACCAGCTTGACGGATGGAACGATTTTCGCATAAATCGTCATGCCGTTTTCCAAAGCCCGCAATTGTTCCAGCTTTTCCCGAGCTTCCAAAATCCCGACCGGCAACGATACAAACTGTTTTAACGACCGCGCATTGTAAACGTAAATGCCGATGTGCCAAAAAGCTTCATCAACGCCGTCAATGTCTCGATTGAAGGGAAGTGGGCTACGCGAAAAATAAAGCGCTCGTGCCGTGTCTTCTCCGGGTTTTAAGCCCATCGCAATTTTGACATATGCCGGATTTTGAATTTCGTCCGTATCCGTGATTTTCTTTCCGACCGTGACAATGTCTGCGCCCGTTTCTTCCATGATACGAATTAAGTCTAAATTCAATTTCGGATCAACATTGATGCCGTCGCCTTGAAAGTTAACGATAATGTCATACTTGGTGCCATCCGGGTCAATATCTGCCAAAGCAGCGGAAATGCGGTCTGTGCCGGAAGGCAACGAAGCATCCGTTAACACACACTTGGCACCGAATTGTGTTGCGATGTCGATAATTTCCTGATCACCGGAAGCAATATACACATCTTGCGCCGGATGAACGGCAACAGCATGTTCGTAAACGTGTTGAATCAACGGTTTTCCGTTAATTATGGCGAGCGGTTTATTGGGCAGACGCGTTGATTTTAACCGAGTTGGAATTAAAACAGCAACTTTTGACATTAAATTTCTCCTGTAAGGGCTTGACGAATTTTTGAAATCATTTCTTGTTTAACAGCCGGGTCATAGGGTTTCGCCTTTAATCCCCAGACAGTGCCGGGCCATGCCGGATCGTTTTTGTACCGGCAAATGACGTGAACATGTAATTGAGGCGTCATATTACCAATCATGGCGACATTGGTTTGATCCGGGCCGAACAGCTTGGCCATTGCTTTTTCGGCAACCTCCATTTCGCACATTAATTCCATGCGTTCATCCAACGTCAAATCCAGCATGCTTTTAACGTTTTCTTTTTTAGGCACCAAAAAAATCCACGGATAATCGCGGTTGTCTTCGAATAAAACTTGGCATAATCCCAAATCGCAAACGTTTTCTTTTTCCTTTAAAGCGGGGTGAAGTGTAAAAGTCATTTTATCCTCTATTGCATTTTATCAATTAAATAATCAGGAGCCGCCCCCTGTTGATCGATTAACCGTTCCAGCGGTTCGGTCGCCAGCGCATCAGCAGTAATGCCGGTGCCGGTGACTAAAACAGTCCGCAAACCGGCCTGCATACCCCCCAAAATATCGGTACGAATCGTATCGCCGACCATAACGGTTCGAGCCGGAACAGCGCTGGCTTTACCCAAAGCATACTGATAAATATCCGGATACGGCTTTCCAAACCAATAAACGGTGCCGCCTTGTTCTTCATACCATTGCGCCAAAGATCCTTGCACGACGTGTTTAAAATCACCGTCAAACGCGTAATAATCCGGATTCGCGCAAATTGCCGGCAAGTGATGTTTTAACGCTTCTTGCGTTCGGGGCAAATACGGGTCAATCGTCGCAAAAGTGCGCCCGTTTTCTTGTAAAGCGCCAAAGTAAACGACAGCCGCTTTGTCCATCTCGGGCGTAAAGCGGTCTATCACCGGCGCCATCAATCGGTCATTCGGCCGCCCGATGAGCGTCCATTTGCCGTCCGGGCCGACGACGTCATTTAAAAAACCGTTTTTCAATTTTTGCCCGAAGACATCGCCGGAGGTTATGATATCCGTGTAATGAACGCCTTTGATAAAGCCCAACCGCGCATGTTTTTCAATAAAATGAGACGAAACGGTTGTTGCATTCGATAACACATAAATAGCTTGTCCGTTTTCCATCAACCGGTGGCAAATATCCAACGCCCACGGATAATAAGCCCGGCCATCATACAACACGCCATAGACATCGACGAAAAAGCAATCTGCGTCTTTGATATCCGTCAAAGAATTTATTTGGTGCATAGGCAGCATTCGTTGTATCCGGTTAAGGTTTTCTTTTTGGATTCATATAAATCGAAAGCTTTGCTGATGGTTTCAAAAGCATCCGCCGCTCCCAAGAACCGGTCGATACGGACTTCTTTGTTTTCCAATACTTTGTAGTCTTCAAAGAACCGGCGCAACATTTTCAAACAATGTTCGGGCAGTTGGTCGATATCCGTATAGTGCGAAAATTCGGGATCATCCACATGAATGGCGATGATTTTGTCGTCTTCTTGGCCTTGATCAATCATCTTCATGACACCAATCGGCCGCGCGCGCATAATGCACATCGGGACGACGACGTCCTGTCCCAATACCAAAATATCCAGCGGGTCGTTATCGTCGCAGTACGTGCGCGGAATAAAACCGTAATTTGCCGGGTAATGCACAGCACTGTATAAAATGCGGTCAACGCGCAACAAACCGCTTTCTTTGTCCAGTTCGTATTTTGTTTTAGACCCCTTTGGGACTTCGATAATTGCCGACACGATTTTCGGCGGATTTGTGCCTTTATCGACACCATGCCATGGGTGCATTTTCAATTCCTTTCGTTTAATGAGAATAAAAATACGCTTTTTTTGTAAAAAAGTAAAGACTTGTTAAGATTTTTACCGCATACTATTTATGTCATTTAACAGAAAAAGGAGTTCCCCATGACAGTCAGTCTTATTCTTGTCATTCTTATCGTTGCCTATTTAATTTATCTGTACAACAGCTTGGTTGTCGCGCGCCAACAAGTGAAAGAAGGTTGGAGCGATATTGATACGCAATTAAAGCGTCGGTATGATTTAATTCCCAATTTGGTTGAAACGGTCAAAGGCTATGCCAAACATGAATCGCAAACGTTGGAAAAAGTGATTGCCGCGCGCAACGTGGCGATGAACACGGCCGGTCACGGCGAAGAAAAAGCGAAAGCGGAAAATATGTTGACCGATTCGTTAAAAAGCATTTTTGCATTGTCGGAATCATACCCGGATTTAAAAGCCGGCACGAACTTTTTGGAATTACAACGGGAAATCACGGATACGGAAGATAAAATTCAAGCATCTCGCCGGTTTTATAACACAACCGTGTTGGCTTTAAACACCAAAATCGAAACGTTCCCGAGCGCGATTGTTGCCAACATGTTCCAATTTAAAAAAGAATCGTTTTTTGAACTGGACGAAGCAGAACGCAAACAAGCACAACAAGCCCCGAAAGTTTCTTTTTAAAGCGAGGCTCTTATGGCGGCTGTGACGGTTTACGACCATATCCGGCAGAATAATGTTAAAACGGTTTTGCTGGCATTGTTGTTCCCGATTGTTTTGACGATTTTAATCGGCATCGCGTGTTTAGCGGCGGTGGCATTGGTTCGGGATAAAGATTTTTTGCTGAACGGTATTTATTTATTGATACGTTGGTTTCCGTCATTGGAAGCAAACATAACGGCGGATAATGCGACGTTTTATGCGGCGATGGGCTATTTAACGTATGCGATTGTGCCGATTTTCGCCGTTTCCGGTTTGTGGATGATTGTGTCTTTGATGACGGGCGATAAAATGATGTTAGGGTTTGCGGGCGCTGAACCGTTGGAAAAATCAGACAACCCGACAGTTTATCGATTGGTCGAAAACCTTGCCATTGTCGCCGGTTTACCGATGCCTCGAATTTACGTGATTGATGATGACTCGTTGAATGCTTTTGCGACCGGATACAGTCCGAAATCGGCGTCGATTGCATTGACAAGCGGGATTATCGAGAAATTGGAACCATTGGAATTGGAAGGCGTTATCGCCCACGAAATGGCACACATCGGTAATCGAGACATTCGGTTAAATATGTTGATTATCACGGGGCTGGGGATTTTTGCGTTTGCAGCGGATTTCATTCGGTTGAACATGGTGTTTAAATCGTCGAAAAATGACAAAAACGGTTTACATCTTTTGATATTTTTCATCATTATCGCGTTGATGATTTTTAACTTTGTTTTTGCGCCGTTGATTCATATGGCGATTTCCAGAACACGCGAATACGCCGCCGATGCGACGGGCGCTTTGATTACCCGCAATCCGCAAGCATTGGCACGAGCTTTGGAGAAAATCCGAACGGATGCCCGCGTGGAAGTGTTGGATAAACAACCGACAATGGCAACCGCCTGTATTGCCGATCCGACAGCGCGTTCCAGCGAAATAGCGGCTTTGTCAGACTTATCCGCAACCCACCCGCCGATTGAAGAGCGAATTAAGCGATTGCAAGCAATGGGTGGATGTCGGCCAAAATAAGGCTTTGTCAAATATGGTCGGCCGTTTCGTGTATACGGTTTTCTGAACATCCGCCCACCTTCATAAGATTCCCATTACAACGGAATAAATAGATAAAAATCATTGACTTTTACACATTTCCTGCTATTGTGAAAAGCAGACAGACACGTGTCTGTCTGGAGCTAACAACTCTGTTACATATGAGTCGTGGTACAGCGACTTCAAATAAATGTGCCGGCATTTGCCCAAACGGGTGGATGTCGGCCAAAATAAGGCTTTGCCAAATATGGCCGGCCGGTTCATATGTAACGGTTGTTAACATCCACCCACCTTTTCAGGTGGGTTTTGTCGTTCAATAAACGGAGGCTTTTATGACAACCTTAACGCCACTTTATATTTCAGACAAAATCTTCACTGATGAAACGCGGCTTCAACTTGCTATGGATTTGCATGCCGTTCGAACACATCTGCACAAACATTTGGATGTGGTCGCGGCCGAAGCCGGCTTGACCCCCCGTGAAGTGGATGCGATGGAAATGGGGATATTCGAACATGTTGAAAATCAATACAACATTCGCCCATTGTTGACGTTGCTGGATTATTACGGTGAACCGATTGATTTGAATTTATCAAATTATCATTAAAAACAGAATAACATTGTTTTTCTCCGAGAGCCGCCCGAAATTCTTCGGGGCGCGGGCGGCTCTTTAATAAAGAAACGGGAATCTTCCCTGCCTGTGTTTTGCCTGCAACACCGCCGCCCCCGCCGCTCCCGCCGGTCCCCGACCATGCCTTAAAAGGGGACTCCCGAAAAATTTCGGGCGTACGGGAGCCCATTTTTGTGGTTGCGGGCGGTGCGGGGACGGCTCGCAGTGACAGGCATAAAAAACGGGGTGCAATCGGGGGCGGAACGGCACGTGGGCGGTGGGCGACACCTCCCTTCAACGCGTGCGGCGGCGGCGTGGGGGATGGTGTATTTGGGTGCTAAATGTGGGATGCAGAATAGGGGTCTTTAAGGCGACGGGGTCATTTTGTGGAAAAAGCAATTTCCGTTTTTCTAGCAAAGAGCCGCCCGCGCCCCCGAAGAAATTCGGGCGGCTCTCGGGAAAAGAAAGGACGACCATCTATTCAAACACGATACGCACAGATTTGCCGTAAATGCTCGCCAACAAACATATCATGTAAAATGACAATCCGTGCCGCCCGACTTCTATTCTGTCCAACGTATCAACAGAACTCTCCGTTAAATAAGATAATTCCGATAACGTCAGACCCTTTTCCTTACGCAAATGATGCAAAGCGTGTATTGCTGCCGCTTTTACATCGGTTTCGATTTGTGATGCTTGACGCATATATGTTTTGGCTTCTTTATTCATTTTCAAAACTCCCTTGTTTTTTGTGAAACAAAACCCACCTTGACGAACAAGGTGGGGGAGTTTAACAGGCCGTTAGAACGCGGCTGCACTTATTCAATATATTCGTGCACTCCCCCGAATTTCGGAGGAATTGTGTTCTAAAGGGACTGTTAAATCCCATCATCGGCACACCCGATGACGTACCTAGTTTAAAGGGATTATCATCAAAAGGCAATCTTTTTTATGAACGAAAGTAATTCCCGTTTTTCTAACAAAGAGCCGCCCGCGCCCCCGAAGAAATTCGGGCGGCTCTTTGGGGGAAAGGGACGTATCATCCCAAAAAAATTCGGATGCTTCGCCGGAAAAAGGGGGGTGAAAACCGCGTCCCAAAAATCCGGTGGTGGCGCGGGGGATGGCGTGTGGCCCCCCCTTTGGTGTGTGGTTGCGGGCGGCAGGACAAAAACGGGGACGGGCGCCCCTTTCGAGACGCGGTTGCGGGTATCGGGGATGAAACGGGGCATTGGAACCCCTTTTGAAGTGGGGTGACGGGCGGCGGGAGTGATTTTACGGGAGGAAAGTGGCTATCCCTTTCGAGACGCGGTTGCACACGGCAGGGCAAAAACGGGGCGTGGTCGGGGGATGTCTCGTTTGGGAGAACGGCTGCACCGGTACGTGGTTATAATAAAAAAGGGAGCGGTTCGCTCCCTCTTTCTTAACGAATTTCCGGATCCAATTCGCCGGCTTTGTACCGTTTGGCCATTTCCGACAAAGGAATCGCTTTGATGGTTGATGCCCAACCGGCAGCACCGAAGGCTTCATATCTGGCTTCGCAGACTTTTTGCATGGCTTCCATCGCCGGTTTCAAATATTTACGCGGGTCAAATTCTTCCGGTTTTTCCGTGAAGACTTTCCGAATAGCCCCCGTCATTGCCATCCGCAAATCCGTGTCGACGTTGATTTTGCGTACGCCGTGTTTAATGCCTTCTTGAATTTCTTCAACCGGCACGCCGTATGTTTGCGGCATGTTTCCGCCGTAAGCATTAATAATGTCTTGTAAATCTTGCGGAACGGACGACGAACCGTGCATAACCAAGTGCGTGTTCGGCAATTTTTCATGAATTTTCTTGATGGTTTCAATGGATAAAATAGCACCGTCCGGTTTGCGGGTGAATTTATAAGCCCCGTGGCTGGTTCCGATGGCAACAGCCAAAGCATCCACATGTGTTTCTTTCACAAATTGAACAGCATCATCCGGGTCTGTTAACAGTTTGGATTTATCCAAAGTCCCTTCAAATCCGTGTCCGTCTTCTTTGTCGCCTTTGCCGGTTTCCAAAGACCCGATAACACCGATTTCCCCTTCGACCGACACGCCGACTGCATGCGCAACAGTAGATACTTTGCGCGTTACATCCGCATTGTAAGCATGGCTGGCCGGTGTTTTACCGTCGGCTTCCAAAGACCCGTCCATCATCACGGATGTAAAGCCGTTTGTCATCGCCGAATAGCAAATATCAACGGAAGACCCGTGATCTTGGTGCAAACAAATCGGCATATCCGGGTACATTTCCACAGCGCCCAGCATCAAATGTTTCAGCATCGCATCGTTGGCGTAGCCTCTGGCCCCTTTAGAGGCTTGAATAATCACCGGCGCATCCATTTTCTTGGCCGCCGCCAAAATCGCCAACACTTGTTCCATGTTGTTGACGTTAAATGCCGGAATCCCGTATCCGTGTTCGGCTGCGTGATCCAATAATTGTCTTAAACTTACCATTGACATCGTTATTCTCCTTTGTTGTTAGTAATGGTTTCCTGCCAATCTTTTCCATTTATCAGCAGGCGTTTTGGAATCGGTTTGACCCCGTCTTGATAGGCATACACAACATGAAACGACACTTTTTCGCCGTTGTGCATCCCCGTGATAAAAGCTGTGTTCAACACACGCGCAAAATTTTCCGGAATATAAAACCGGTGGAACCCCATTCGATTGTCTTCAAAGGCCTCTATCGGGCAAAAGCCGTTTTCAAATTGGTCGCAATCGGCATTGTCCCAATCAATTTGATACCGAATGTAATGCCCGGCCAGCAAATCGCGCGGGTCATAACCTGTTATCGGTAAAATGACTTCCGGCATGTTAATCTTTTGATAATGCAACCCGACCGTCCAAGCCAGCAGCAAGAAAAACGGGACAGATAAAAACAAGGCAAATATGTAACGTTTCATGACAAAGCTTTTCCTTTCACGACGCGCACCACAACGCAGATTTTATGAAACATCAGCGCAAATCCGATTATCAACAAGCCCGAAATAATCAATCCGATACCGGTGGTGGCCAACGAATAAAAGGCTGTTAAATAAAGCGAAAAGAAATAACATCCGCCGAGAATGATATTGGCATAAAAAGACTTTAAGTGATCCGTTGCATAACTGATATACGTCATGGCACCGATGAACGGCAACATGAGAAGCAGACTTTTGATCAATCCTACACCGGCTGATGCCGACATGTTACGAATCAGAATATCGCCGTTTATAAAGCTTAAATAAAGGGCGAAAAGACTCCACACAAACACGGCTTTGGACAAAGCACATTCGGGGTAAATTTTTTGAACGAACCGAGCGGCACCGGCCAAAACGGCAAAGAACCCGCCGGCGACCAGTGTTCCGATATAGGGCATCGTTTCCCACCAATCAAAAAACGGTTCCAACATCTGCCACAGCGGCCATCCGCCCAGCAGAACCGGAATCCACAGCAAAGGCAACGCCAACCGCCCGCTTAAAACCACAAGCGGTAAAGAAATAAAAGCCCATGTTAACAAGCCTTTGTCAATATCGGCCGGCAAATGATAAATTTGACTGACCAACCCGATGGTTGCACCGACCATGATGAACCCGGCAAACAACATCATTTCAAACACTGTTTCTTTTTGCCGTGTATCGGCGCCGTAAGCCATGCTTAACACCACCGCTAAAAGCGTAAAGCAACCGATGAGTTTAACAGAATCGGGAATCGCTTGCCAATTGGAAGCAATTAATCCGATAAGACCTAATCCGATGCAAAAAATACCCAGCAACAAAAAAGCCAATCGCGCCCGGCCGCATCCTCTGTTTTGTTCAAACTCCCAAATGGCGGCGCTTTGTTTGGCCGTAATCAGTTTTGCTTCTTCCCACAAAGCCAGATGTTTATAAAGCCGCATTTTTCGTCTCCTTGATAAGCGATAAAACCGTCTCAACCACGTGCGCCGTCGTGAGGCCGAATCGTTCGAACAAGTCTTTGGCCGGTGCCGATGCGCCAAAGCCCGTCATGGATACGACCTTATCCGCATATCGATGCCATCCGAAATCAGACAAAGCTTCAATGGCGACGCGGGGCGCCGTTCCCAAAATGTGATTTTGATAAGATACCGGTTGCCGATTAAACAGTTCTTGACATGGCATGGAGACAACAGCCGCTTCAATGTTCATTTCTTTTAATTGCTGTTGCGCTTCGACGGCCAATTGAACTTCCGAACCGGTGGCAATCAACGTGACATCCCGTGCGCCGGCGGCTTCCGATAAAATGTAGGCGCCGTTGGCTGTTTGATTGGTGACAGCACTCGTTCGTAAAAAAGGCAATGCCTGGCGCGTTAAAATCAACGCCGACGGTTGGGCGTCATGCTTTAATGCCGTTTCCCAGCTTTCCGCCGTTTCCAAAGCATCACACGGCCGGAATACCAACACGTTCGGTGTGGCGCGTATCATTGCCAGCTGTTCAATCGGCTGATGCGTCGGGCCGTCTTCGCCGACGCCGATGGAATCGTGCGTTAATACATAAATGACCCGTTGTTTCATCAAGGCCGACAACCGCAATGCCGGCTTTAAATAATCGGCAAACACCAAAAATGTCCCGCCGTACGGAATAATGCCGCCATGCAATGCCATGCCGTTCATGGCGGCACCCATCGCATGCTCGCGAATGCCATAGTTCACGTAATTGCCGTTAAAATGACCGGCGAAAATGTCTGTGTGGTCCGGCGTTTTGGTCAAGTTGGAAGCACTTAAATCCGCTGATCCGCCGACCAGTTCGGGAAGAACCGGCACAAGGACTTGAAGCGCATTTTGAGACGCTTTGCGGGTTGCCAGCACCGGTTTTTCTTCAATCAATTTTTCTTTATATGTTGCCCAAATTGACTCCCATGTATCGGGCAACCGTTTATCAATAACGCACCGAATAAAAGTATCCTTTTCGGGCGAAGCCTTCAACCGTTTTTCCCAGTTTAAGCGGGCGTCTTTTCCGCGTTGGCCGACTTGCCGCCATTCATCCAAAAGGTCTTGCGGCACGTCAAAAGCATCATACGGCCAGTGCAAAGCTTGTTTTAATCCGTTGATTTCATCAACACCCAAAGGTGCTCCGTGCGCGGCCGATGTGCCGGCTTTGGTCGGCGCCCCGTACCCGATGGTTGTTTTGCAATCAATCAATGTCGGCGTTTCATGTGTGTGAGCTTGCGCAATGGCAGCTTTGATGTCATCCGGATTGTGTCCGTCAACCGATAACACTGTCCAACCGTTTGCCTGAAACCGCAGATGTTGATCCGTCGATGATGTTAACGAGGCTTTTCCGTCAATCGTGACATTATTGTTATCCCAAAAAACAATTAATTTGTTTAATTTTAAATGCCCGGCCAAAGAAATCGCTTCTTCGGACAAGCCTTCCATCAAACATCCGTCACCGGCCATCACATATGTGTAATGATGAACCAAGTCCGCACCGAACCGAGCATTTAAGATTTTTTCGGCCAACGCCATGCCGACGCCCATTCCGATTCCTTGTCCCAGCGGGCCGGTTGTTGCTTCCACGCCGGCCAAAAGCCCGTATTCCGGATGACCGGCCATTTTAGACGACAATTGGCGGAAATTTTTTAAATCATCCAGTGTGGCGTCTTGAAATCCCGTTAAATAAAGCAAGCTATACAACATGGCCGATGCATGTCCGGCAGATAAAACGAATCTGTCTCTGTCCGGCCAATCGGGGCAGGAGGCATCGAATTTTAAAAAGGACGACCATAAAACGGTTGCAACGTCTGCCATGCCGAGCGGTGCGCCCGGATGACCGGATTTGGCTTTTTGAACAGCTTCTACAGCCAACATGCGTACGGCGTTTGCCCTCATTTTTAAGTCTGCCATTTTGAAATTCCTTTCTTTTTTCTCACTATAGCGGCTTTTGGTTGTTTTTCCAACTTTTTTATTGCGAAATTTGCGGATTTCATTATCCTGTCATACATGAGTTGTCAAAAGAATCTGAAAGTAACTTTAATTGAACCGCGCGGCTTTTGTTTCGGGGTGTGTCGGGCGTTGAAAATATTGGATGAGCAAACCGGTACGCCGCCATTTGTTTTTCATGAAATCGTCCATAACAAACAGGTTGTGGCCACCTATCAGGCCAAAGGATTTCATTTTGTGGAAAATGTGTCGGGCATTCCGGATGGGGCGTGCGTGGTGATATCGGCGCACGGTGCCGGTTCGGATGTTTATAAGGCGTTGGCTGATAAAGGATGTCCGGTTGTGGATGCAACGTGTCCGTTTGTCAAGAAAGTGCACGCGGCGGCCAAGCGATTGGAGGCGGCCGGAGCGGCTGTTTTAATCATTGGCAAAAAAGGCCATGCGGAAGTGGTCGGTATTCAAGGACAAGTTCAAAACAGTTTTGTTGTTTCATCGCCCGCTGATGTGAGGCAGTTGCCGGACTTTGATAAAGTCGGATGTGTGATGCAAACGACACTGTCGGCGACAAAAGTCGATTCGGTTTTAGCGGCTCTGTCAGAACGTTATCCGGCGTTAATTGTTCCGCCGAAGCACACGATGTGCCGGGCAACGACAATGCGTCAGGAAGCTGTTCGCGACGCGGCGCACGTGTGTGACGTTATTTTGGTCGTCGGCGATACGCATTCCAGCAATTCGCGCGAATTGGTTGATGTTGCTCAAGCTGCCGGATGCCCTGCTTATTTAATTGAAACGCCGGCCGATACGGAAGCCTTGATTTTATCGGGCGTTATCGGCCTGACAGCCTCTGCTTCGGCGCCGGAATCAATTGTTCAGGCGGTTTATCAAAAACTGACGCGTTAATCCAACCGTGTCATGGCCAAGAATTTATCTTGCCGTTGTTTTTTGATGATTTCGGGCGGCATGTTGTCAAAAGTCGTCAAATACCGGTCAATGACTTTCCCGACCGCTTCAATGGTTTCCTGCGGATGCCGATGCGCCCCGCCTAACGGTTCTTCGATGATTTCGTCGATGACTTTTAATTTAAACAAATCAGCCGCCGTTAAGTGCAGTGTTTCGGCCGCCGTTGATGCTTTTTTGGCATCTTTCCATAAAATGGAAGCACATCCTTCCGGCGAAATCACGGAATAAATCGAATTATCCAACATCAGCACGGAGTTGCCCGTTGCAATTGCAATGGCGCCGCCGGAACCGCCTTCGCCGATAATGGTGGCAATCACCGGCACCGTTAACCCGAAAGTGGCATCCATCGCACTGGCAATGGCTTCGGCCTGACCGCGTTCTTCGCCTTCCATGCCCGGAAAAGCCCCGGCTGTGTCCACAAATGTCAAAACCGGAATTTTAAAGTGGTCGGCCAGTTTCATTAATCGAATGGCTTTGCGATATCCTTCGGGTTTGGCCATGCCGAAGTTATGTTCCAATCGGCTTTGCGTGTCTTTGCCGCGTTCATGCCCGATAACCATAACCGTGCGGCCGTTGAACCGACCGATGCCGCCGATGATGGCCTTATCATCCGCAAAGTTTCTGTCGCCGGCAAGCGGGACAAAGTCCTGAATGAGCGCCGCAATATAATCGCTGGTTTGCGGGCGTGCTTCGTGGCGAGCCACTTGCGCCTTTTGCCACGGCGTCAATTTTTTATACGTGCTTTCCATTTGCTTTTGAAGCTTGTCTTCCAAGCGCTTGACTTCATCGGCGATATTCAATTCCGACGAGTCCGTCAAATGGCGCAAAGCGTCGATTTTTTCTTCAACTTCTACAATATTTTTTTCAAAATCCAAAGCTTTCATCGTACATCCTTCATATTTTAATGGTTTTTCCATAAAATACACGCTATTATAAAAAAAGTCCAGCGGTTTACATGAAACATTTGTGAAAAGGAAAGGATGATGGTTCAATTTTTATTGATTTTGGCGGTTGCGTTCGGTTTGCTGTTTTATATTGCCTCTTATTTGCATTAAGGAGAAAAGAATGCTCGGGTTTGTGGCTTTTTTAAGCTTTGCGGTCAGTACAGCCGTTGTGTGGCTGGCGGTGTTGGTTCAATATATTGTGCGTATGGGCGGGTTGGGCGAGATTTTAAAAGGCGGTCTTGTTAACGTTTTGATTTTCTTAATCGCATTGTTTTTGCCGGTGATGATGATTGCATCGGCGCTGGCATTTATTTACATTGCTGTGGAAATGAAGAAAAATCAGCTGATTTTCAAAGATTGGCTGGCCTCCATTCAAAAAGACTTTGTTTCGCACGAACAATCCATTCATGCGTTGATTGGTCAGCAACTGCAATCGGAGTTGGAAGAGCGCGACACGCAGACTTATCCGTTGCCGTTTGAAGAAAAAACGGTCATGACGATTTCTAAAGACGAACCGATTGCTAAATACAAAGACATCGAATTGCCCGATGACATTGATTTACATTTTAAAGGATAACGTATGAAAGCGGTACTCATCGGATTGCTTATGATGTGTCAAACGGCGTTGGCGGCTGAACCGGTTCACGGGTTGGCCATGCACGGAGATGTCAAATACGCCGCTGATTTCACACACTTTGATTATGTCAACCCCGATGCGCCCAAAGGCGGCGTTTTAAAACAAGCTTCGTTCGGCGGTTTTGATACGTTTAACCCGTTTTCCGTCAAAGGAACGCCGGCTCCCGGTACCGGATATTTGTTTGATACGCTGATGGTTGAAAGTTTGGATGAACCGTTTTCGCAATATGGGTTGCTGGCCGAATCAATCGAGTTGCCCGAAGATAGAACAGGCGTAACTTTTAATTTGAATCCGTTGGCTCGTTTTCACGACGGGACGCCGGTGACGGCCGAAGATGTGGTGTTTTCGTTTGAAACATTGAAAGAAAAAGGCATTCCGCAGTATCGGTATTATTTCAAAGATGTTGAAACAGTGACGGCCGAAGGGGACAGGCGCGTGGTTTTTACCTTTCAATCCGGCGACAATCGGGAATTGCCGTTGATTTTGGGGCAAATGCCGGTGTTGAGCAAAAAAGATTGGGTCGGTAAAGATTTTACGGCAACAACGTTGGTTCCGCCGCTTGGGTCAGGGCCGTATCAAGTGGTTGATTTTGAAGTGAATCGATATGTGGTTTATCGGCGCAATCCCGATTATTGGGCGCAAGATTTACCGGTTCATAAAGGCCAATATAATTTTGATGAAATTCGGTTTGACATTTATCGGGATACGACGGTGGCGGTAGAAGCGTTTAAAGCGGGGGCTTATGATATTCGGGTGGAAAACGAAGCCAAAAAGTGGGCAACGGCTTATCGGGATATGCCGGCGTTAAAAGAAGGGCGCGTCATTCAAAAAGCGTTCAAACACGGGTTGCCGAGCGGGATGCAGGGATTTGTTTTTAACACGCGTCGGCCTGTTTTTGCCGATAAACGCGTGCGCCAAGCTTTGGCGTTGGCTTTTGATTTTAAATGGTCGAATGACAATTTATTTTATGGCGCTTATCAACGAACAACCAGTTATTTTGATAATTCGGAACTGGCCTCGTCGGGGGTACCGACCGGTGCGGAAAAGGCGTTGTTGGAATCCTATGGGACACAATTGGATGCGTCTGTGTTGACGACGGCTGTTACCTTTCTGGATATCGAAAGCGGACAGTTGCGTGCGCGATTGATGCAGGCGTTGGATTTATTGAAAGAAGCCGGTTGGACGGTACAGGACGGCCTTTTGAAAAATGCGGCCGGTGTGCCGTTTGAATTCGAAATTTTGCTGGATACGTCCGGAGCGGCTGCGTGGGAGCGAATTGTGTTGCCTTATTTGCGTAATTTGAAAAAATTGGGAATTCAGGCTTCTGTGCGGGTGATGGACGTGATGCAATATAAACATCGTTTGGACACGTTCGATTACGATATGTTTGTGTTTGTATGGGGGCAATCGTTAAGTCCCGGCAATGAACAACGTTATTTTTGGGGGTCAGCGTCGGCAGACCAGCCGGGCAGCTATAATTTTGCCGGCATTCGAGATCCTGTTGTGGATGATTTAATCGAGCGTGTTATTGCGGCCAAAGACCGGTCGGATTTGGTAACGGCGACGCGGGCGTTGGACAGGGTTTTATTAAACGGGTGGTATGTTGTGCCGCATTGGTACAGCCCGCAAACGCATCTGATTTATTGGAATAAATTCGGCATGCCGGATGTCGTGCCGCAAAAGGGAATGTCTTTATCGACATGGTGGGCAAAATGACAAAATATATTTTAAAACGGTTGGCGTTAATTCCGCTCACTTTGTTCGGCATTATGTTGATTAACTTTTTGTTTATTCAGCTGGCGCCGGGTGGTCCCGTTGAACAAATGATGATGAAAATAGAAGGGCAAAACGTCTCGGCGACGGCGCGCATGACCGGCAGCGCAGCGGCTGTGATGGAACGTGGGGCAGCGTCTTCGAAATATCAAGGTGCGCAAGGCGTGCGGGCGGATTTAATTCAGGAATTGGAAAAACAATTCGGATTTGATAAACCGCTTCATGAACGCTTTTTCACAATGATGAAAAATTATCTGGTTTTCGATTTCGGCAAAAGCTTTTATCAAGATAAAAAAGTCATCGATTTGATTTTGGAAAAAATGCCTGTTTCCATTTCTTTGGGGGTGTGGAGCACGTTGTTGATTTACCTGATTTCCATACCGCTCGGCATCCGAAAGGCGGTCAAAGACGGTTCTCGATTTGATTTGGTGACCAGTTGGGGGCTTATCATCGGCTATGCGATACCGTCCTTTTTGTTCGCGATTTTTTTAGTCATCGTGTTTGCGGGCGGCCGGTATTTGGATTGGTTTCCGCTCAAAGGATTGGTGTCGGATAATTGGGACACTTTGTCCGGTCCGATGAAGGTTTTAGATTATTTGCATCACATGGTTTTGCCGGTGACGGCTATGGTTATCGGCGGTTTTGCGGGATTAACGATGTTGACCAAAAATGCTTTTTTGGATGAATTAAAGAAAAATTATGTCATTACCGCGCGTGCCAAAGGCTTGTCCGAACGCCGGGTTTTGTACGGCCATGTGTTTCGTAATGCGATGTTGATTGTTGTGGCGGGATTTCCGGCAACTTTGATTGCTTTGCTGTTCACGGGGTCGGTGTTGATTGAAGTGATTTTTTCATTGGACGGATTGGGATTATTGGGTTTTGAATCTGTGATGAACCGAGATTTTCCCGTGATTTTCGGAACGCTTTATATGTTTACGCTGTTGGGATTGGTTTTGAATTTAATCAGCGATTTGACATACCATTTGATTGACCCGCGCATTGATTTTGACAGGAGGACTGCATGACCCCTTTGAACCGCCGCCGCTTGTCTTTGTTTAAAGCGAATAAACGCGCATTCGGAGCGCTGATTGTGTTCGGTTTTTTATTTTTCATTTCTTTGTTTGCCGAGATTTTGGCGAATGATAAACCGCTGATTGTTCGGTACAAAGGACAAACTTATTTTCCGATGCTGCACATGTATACGGATGCGGATTTTGGCGGGATTTTGCCGACGCAAGCCGATTACAAAGACCCGTTTACACAACACGAAATTCAATCCAACGGATGGATGCTGATGCCGTTGATTGCGTTTTCGTATGATACGATTAATTATGATTTAAAAGTCGCTTCTCCGGCGCCGCCCAGCCGTCAAAATTGGCTCGGAACCGATGATCAGGCGCGGGATATTTTAGCACGATTGATTTACGGGTTGCGTGCGTCGGTTTTATTTGGTATCGCTTTGACGTTCGTGTCGTCGCTGATCGGGATTTTGATGGGAGCTGTTCAAGGCTATTTCGGCGGCAAAACTGATTTAATCTTACAGCGCGTGATTGAAATTTGGGGGTCTTTGCCGCAACTGTTTATTTTAATCATCGTGTTCAGTTTGTTTAAGCCGGGTTTTATGACGTTGTTGATTGTGCTGATGTTGTTCAGTTGGCCGGCGTTGGTCAGTGTTGTGCGAGCAGAATTTTTGCGCGGTCGCAATATGGATTATGTTAAGGCCGCCAAAGTCGTGGGCGTATCGGATTTTCAAATCATGCGTAAACATATTTTGCCCAATGCCTGCGTATCGGCGTTGACTTATATTCCGTTTATTTTGTCCGGAGCGATTGTTGCCTTGACAGCGTTGGATTTTTTGGGTTTCGGCTTGCCGCCCGGTGAACCGTCTTTGGGTGAATTGGTGCGTCAAGGCAAAGACAATCTGCAAGCGCCGTGGATTGGATTGACGGCTTTTATCGTCCTGTCCGTTTTATTGTCTTGTTTGATTTTTATCGGCGAAGGGGTGCGGGATGCATTTGATCCCCGAAAGGAGATAAAATGAGCTTGTTAACCGTTGCGCACTTAACCATTTCTTTTCAAAACAAGACGGTCGTGGATGATGTATCGTTTCATGTGAATAAAGGCGAATGTGTCGCGTTGATTGGGGCCAGCGGGTCGGGCAAATCCGTGATGGCTTTGTCGATTTTGGGATTGGTGCAAAATGCCCGCGTGTCCGGTTCTATTCAGTTGAACGGCCGGGAATTGACGACTTTGAATGACAAACAGATGCAATCCGTTCGCGGTCGACGTATCGGGTTGATTTTCCAAGAACCGATGACGTCCTTAAATCCGTTGCATTGCATTGGGCAACAAATTAAAGAAGTGATGCGCATTCATTTTAAAAAAGCTCCCGAAAGCGATGTCATTCAGGTATTGAAACAAGTCGGCCTTAAAAATCCGAAAGCCAAAATTAATGCTTTCCCGCACGAGCTTTCCGGCGGAGAACGCCAACGCGTCATGATTGCGATGGCTTTGGCCGGGCGGCCTGATTTATTGATTGCCGATGAACCGACGACGGCATTGGATGTGACGCTTCAAAAACAAATTTTGGATTTGTTGAAATCGTTGCAAAAAAAGTTGGGGTTGTCTGTTTTGTTTATTTCACATGACCAACGGGTTGTCTCTTATATGGCGGACAGGTGTTATTTCATGAAAGACGGCCGAATTGTGCCGCCGCATGTTCGGCCTCAGCCGGCTGTCTTGTATCGACCGGTGCCGGCCAAAGCACCCGTTGCGGCGTCGGTTCGGGATTTATCTGTTTCTTACGGTGATTTCAAGGCTTTGTCACATATTTCTTTTGATGTTAGGCAAGGCGAAACATTGGGCATTGTCGGCGAAAGCGGGTCGGGCAAAACCACGTTGGCACAGGCCATGTTGCGCTTGATTCCGTCAACGGGATCGATTTGGGTGGACGGTGTCGATTGGTCTGTTTTGTCTGCATCAAAACTGCGTGCCGTGCGTCCGAAAATGGGCTTTGTGTTTCAAGATCCGTTTTCTTCTTTAAACCCGCGTTTTTCGGTCAAAGAAATCATTGAAGAAGGGTTAAGGCTGCATCAAAAAGGGTTGTCGCCTTTTTTGCGTCATCGGCGAATATTGGAAACGTTGCAAAAAGTGGATTTGGATAAAACGATTTTAAACCGATACCCGCATGAACTGTCGGGCGGTCAGCGGCAACGGATTGCTTTTGCGCGGGCGCTGGTGTTAAAACCGAACGTCTTGATTTTAGACGAACCGACCAGCGCGTTGGATGTCCAAACACAAGAAAAGCTATTGACTCTGTTGCAAAATGTTCAAGAAACGGATAAACTGGCTTATCTGTTCATCACACATGATATGCAAGTCATTCGTCGAATGGCAGACCAGGTGTTGGTGCTTAAAGACGGTCATCCCGTAGAAACGGGAACGGTTCGGGATATTTTTGAACAGCCGACGCAACCTTTTACACAGCAATTGATTGCTTCGGCCTTTTTGGAAAAAACGCATGCTTGATCGGATTTTATTGTTAAAAGTTTATCGGTCTTATGTGAACGCGCTTGTCATCGGGTTTGTGATGCTGGCGGCGTTGGCGGCTTATTTTATTTTGAAAGCGCCGGATTTTACCAAACCCGGTCTTTACACGTTGACGGAAGAAGAAGGGCAACAAGTGAATTTGCTTTTATCTTTTAAAACAAATGACAAAGCGCCGATAGTGGTGGTTGTGCCGTCTGTTGAAGCGATTACCTGTCCGAACGGTGAAGCAATTGTTCGGGCGGTGCGACAAGCTGTCCAACCATGGGAAGCGCGCCAAATCGTCCGCATTGTTGAAATACCGGCTTCTTTGACGTTCGATGAGGCGGCTGCGGCGGATGCTTTTCAAAAGTTTATTTCCGTCATCAGTGTGTATGCGCGGCCGACGCAACAATACTTTGTGGCGGATGTTGCGCAAATGCCGAATGCTGTGGCGTCGGATATCAAGACGTTCCTGACGGAGATTTATCCGCTGTCAGATTGATTTTAACGCTTGATTTTTGAATGAAAATCAGCTATAACCAAAGCATGATGACAAAAATAGGACAACACATTATATTGATTCGTCGAATTCGTGGCTGATGCCGCGATTTATCTTTGTTCTTTTTCTTTTCAAAAAATTACTAACTTAACAGTCGAAATCAGAGGAAAAAATGTCCGACAACCAAAAATATTATCCTGAATTGAATGCTCAAATCAATTTTCCCAATCAAGAATTGGAAATTTTAAAATTTTGGAATGAAAACGATACGTTTAAAAAATCTGTGAAAAACCGCGAAAACGCAGATGAATTTGTGTTTTATGACGGGCCTCCGTTTGCAAACGGGACGCCGCACTACGGTCACATTATGGTGTCGTATGTCAAAGACGTGGTGGCGCGGTATCAAACGATGCGCGGGAAAAAAGTCGAACGCCGGTTAGGATGGGACTGTCACGGATTGCCGGCTGAAATGTCTGCCGAAAAACAGTTGGGCGTGTCGGGACGCAAGCAAATCGAAGAATTCGGTGTGGAAAAGTTTAATGCTTTTTGCCGTCAGGACGTGCTGAAGTATTCAACGATTTGGACGGATATGTTCCGCCGCATCGGCCGGTGGGTTGATTTTGACCATGATTATAAAACCATGGATTTGCCGTTTATGGAATCGGTCATTCACAACTTTAAAGAATTATATGACAAAGGGTTGATTTACGAAGATTTCCGCGTGCTGCCGTATTCTTGGGCGGCTGAAACGCCGTTGTCGAACTTTGAAGTCAATCAAGGTTATAAAGACAAAACAGATACGGCAATTACGGTTTTGTTTAAATTACAAGACGGGCGCCATTTGTTGGTGTGGACGACGACGCCTTGGACATTGCCGTCTAACTTGATGATTGCCGTCGGCGAAGACATTGATTATTCCGTGATGCAGGAAGGGTCGGAACAGTATATTTTGGCGTCTGCGTTGAAAGACAAATATAAACAACAACTGGCTCAGGCAACGGAAGTCGCCGTGATTAAAGGCAAAGACTTGGTCGGATTGTTATACGAACCGATGTTCCCGTATTTTAAGCATTTGACGGAAAAAGGCGCCTTTAAAGTGATTGCCGGGTCTTTTGTGTCGACCGAAGACGGAACCGGAATTGTGCATATTGCACCGGGTTTCGGGCAAGATGACTTTGAAGCTTGCCGTGCGTGCGACCCGGACTTTCCGATTGTGTGCCCGGTGGATGAAGCGGGTCGTTTTACGGCTGAAGTGCCTGATTATCAAGGAAAACAGGTTTTTGATGTGAATGAATTGGTTTTGGCGTGGCTCAAGGAAAATCGCAAACTGGTGAAACGGGAACAATATACACACAGTTATCCGTATTGCTGGCGCACCGATACGCCGTTGATTTACAAAGCGATGTCGAGCTGGTTTGTGAAAGTGTCTGATTTTAACGATGAAATGGTGCAGTTGAATCAGCAAATCACATGGATTCCGGAGCATGTTAAAGACGGGCGGTTCGGTAAATGGTTGGAAGGGGCCAGAGACTGGTCGATTTCCCGTAACCGGTTCTGGGGAACACCGATTCCGGTTTGGAAGTCAGATAATCCGAAATTCCCACGCGTGGATGTATTCGGGTCAATTGCCGAAATTAAGGAAAAAACCGGCATTGATGTCAAAGATTTGCATAAACCGTACATTGATGATGTGGTGTACCCGAATCCGGATGACCCGAGCGGGCAAACCATGATGCGGCGGGTCGGCGATGTCTTTGACTGTTGGTTTGAATCCGGGTCTATGCCGTATGGCCAAGTACATTATCCGTTTGAAAACAAAAGCTGGTTTGAAAACCATTTCCCGGCTGATTTTATTGTGGAAGCAATGGATCAAACGCGCGGATGGTTTTATACGTTGACGGTTTTATCGACGGCTTTGCATCATAAACCGGCGTTTAAGAATTGTGTCTGTACGGGTTTATTGATGGCGGACAATGGTCAAAAGCTGTCCAAGAAATTGAAAAACTATCCGGATCCGAACGGTGTTTTGGACACAATGGGGTCGGATGCGCTTCGGTGGTTTTTAGTATCGTCTCCGGTGCTGCGCGGCGGCAATGTGGCTGTTGATAAAGAGGGTAAAGAAATTGCTAAAGCAGCTCGTAAAGCGCTTATTCCGTTATGGAATGCCTTTTATTTCTTCTGTCTGTATGCGAATGCCGAAGGGGTTCAAGGCCATTTGACAACGTCGTCTTCGGATGTGTTGGATCGGTACATTTTGTCGAAATTAAAGACGTTGGTGGAAACGATGACCCACGCGATGGATACGTATGATATGATGACAGCGTGTCAGGAAAGCGCGGACTTTTTGGAAATTTTGAATAACTGGTATATTCGCCGCAGCCGGGCTCGGTTCTGGGACGGAACGGATAAAGAAGCTTTTGATACGTTGTACACGGTTTTGGTGACGTTGAGCCAAATTTTGGCGCCTTTGTTGCCGTTTATGAGCGAATATGTGTACAAGTCTTTGACCGGAAATGAATCAGTTCATTTAACGGATTGGGTATCGGCTGATGCGTTGACGGCAGATGCGGATTTAATGCGTCAAATGGATTTGGTTCGGGCTATTTGTTCAACGGCCAAAGCGGTGCGTGAAGAAAAGAAACTGCGGAACCGGTTGCCGTTGGCGACGATGACGGTTGCCGGCGAACAAGTGGATGAATTAGGCCCGTTTGAAGACATTATCAAAGACGAAATCAATGTGAAAGAGGTCGGCTTTGTTAAAGACATTGATGTGTTGGCCAGTCATTTCCTGTATTTAAAAACGCCGCTTATCGGTAAACGGTTAGGCCCTTATATGAAAGACATTATGGCGGCTTCCAAAACCAATGAATGGACAGTTCGGGAAGACGGAACATTGTTCATTGCCGGTCAGGTCTTGAATGCGGACGAATTTGAATTGCGGTTGGTGTTAAAAGACGGCATTGATGGGATGGCTTTGCCGGATAACACGGCGGTTGTTCAATTAGACACGCGCATTTATCCGGAATTGGAAAAAGAAGGCATTGCCCGTGACTTTGTTCGTTTGGTTCAAACGGCGCGTAAGGAAAAAGGATATCACGTTTCCGATCGGATTCAGGTGACTTTTACGGCTTCGACAGACTTGGTCAAAGAAGCTTTATTGTTACACGAAAATTATATCATGGAACAAGTTTTGGCAAAATTCATGATGCCGTCAAATGTGTTGGAACATGTGGATGTGACGGATGAGCTGGGCGATGGTTCCATTCAAATTCAATTGGATAAAGTAAATGACTAAAGAAATGTATTTTTATGCGATTGTAGCGGTGTTGACGGGCGGAATGATTTATCCGTTTCGAGTTCCGCGCATGCCGAACGCGTCTTATTTGATGATGCGAATGCAAACGAAGCGGTCTCATTATGATAAAGTTGTTTCTGCACAACGACCGGGATTAAAGGCAATGCGGGTCAGCTTGGCAACGCGCTATCGCGGTAAAAGATAAGAAAAGGAGCCGAACGGCTCCTTTTTTTATTCACACGTCAGTTCATAAGATGTTGTTTGACAACCGGGAAGGCTGCTGTCACTTTCACTTTTGCAATCTCCGTGAACAGTCATTTTAATAATATTTTGCCCTGGACTGTAGGTGAATGTTCCTGAATCAGAGGTGTACGTACATCCAACTCCGGTTGCCCGTTGTGTCCAGTCATTTAAATGCATGTATGTTTGACAAAGATCGCCACACCCTGAAACATTTTTGATAGCATATCTAATTCTGCCGGATGTTGTCGCATTAAAACTTAAAATCGTTACAGAGTTACTATTTCCATTTTCATCTGCACAAGAAGTCGCACTTCCTGAAGTTGATTGGCAATTCGATGCCAAGCATACACCATCGTTCCATGTTTCGCCGGCCGCTTCACAACAATCTTGACTTTCAGATTTGGAAGCACAACAATACCCATCGCCATACGGGTCGCCGACCCACACATGGTTTGTCGGGTCATCTCCGTCAATCGAAACAGCTGTACAACATACAGACGTTGTTTGTGCACCTTCTGTACAGAACACGCCGCATTGCTCCGCATCCGTTATCGTACATTCTTCTTGGACACAGGTTTCATCTAAACTACAACATGTCGACGGCAGTTCACAACAACCTCCCGTTAAATAATAGATAGTCTCTCCGCCGCGTTCTTCACACGTACAAGCCGGGTCAACATCACATGTGCAGGTATCTTCATTTTTAACTT
>CALGXF010000064.1 GCA_937935995.1 uncultured Alphaproteobacteria bacterium | reverse complement strand
AATGTTCCTCTATCGATATCAAATTCATTATCGCTATCGTTAAATCCTGATCCGACGAAAGGTCTTTCGGATTTTTCTTTTTCAACGCATCAACACGTTCAACAAATTCTTTAACTGATTCGGCTTTTTTCATTTTTTTCCTCATTTAATCAAAACTCGGCACAACATCCGCCGTCACAGGAACAACGCCCTCGCCTTTGGAACAGTTGCAAACCGGAAAATAAGCAATCAAAACACTGGTTATCAACACAAGCAAAACCGGTACGACCACTTTTTCAAACGGAAAATGCGCATGCCCGCCGTTTTTCGCTTTCATCCATTGATAAAAGTGCATGCCGAAAATCAAAACAGCCGCGCCCAACAAAGTCGTAAACAAAAAAGAATCAATGAAAAAGATACCCCAAATGATGCTGGGTTCATAGGTCAGTTCACTGATATACATCAATCCGATCATGGCAATGGATGAACCCATTAAAATTTGCTTATAACCGGTAAAAATCCATCCTTTTTTATCAAACCAGCGGATCAACCAATAGCCAATCATCGCCAGCATGGCACCAGCCCAAACACCGACGACACAGTCATCCACACCGAGTTGGCGAGCGATGCCCAAAGACGCCCCGATGGCGACCGTACACACGGGACAAGCCGGCCCGGCCAAAACTTTTGTCGACAAAAGACTCATTCCTAACGCATATAAAAATTTCATTTTAACTCCATCCTTTATTTGTATGCAGCCCGTATCTTATCCAAGAACGCTTCACTTGACAACTATTTTTCTTCATCCGCCACAAAGACACGTTTTTTGCCCCGCATGAGCAAGGCTTTTTCAATCGGCAAAAGCAAATAAATCTTTTGAAAAAGAAAAGTTCCCGCCCAAAAGCCGGCCAAAAAGGCTATCCCTTGCATGATAAAAGATAAGATTGACCCTAAAAAGCCCAAATACAACCATGCGAACAGCCATCCGATAACCGCGCCGGCTCCCCCAAATCCAACGCCCCATCCCGATAAATCAATCGCAGCAACGGGACATGTGTTAACACATCTGAAACAACCGGTACACCCTTTGTGCCAAAACGGTCGCCCGTTTGAAAGATGAATGACCTGACACGGGCAGTCTCGTTCACATTTGCCGCAATGAATACAGGCGGACGTTGATACAAAACAAGAAGCCATGACATAGCGGATATAATAAAGATATGGAAAATAAAGCAAAGAAGCAAAAGCGGCCGACACTTTACTTTCCGTTTCAAATGTATTTGTTTCAATGGTATCCAAGCCTGCTTCGATTTGCTGTAATGCTTTTTGATAAATTGTGCCTTTCTCCTCGTCCGAAATTTGAGAAATAGCCAGCGGTAAAAACGTATCGGGCATTCGAACCAAATAAGTGGTCAGAACATCATATCCTCTGTCTTTTAACATAAACGCACCAAACCGGCGACCGACGCCGGAAAATTGACCTGCAACCGTCCAAAATACAGCCTTTTTATCTCCCGTTATCGGCAGTGCTTTTATTTTATCAACGACAAAAGACGGAATACCGGCGAAATAAATCGGCGCTAAAAATAAATCAATGTCTGTTTTAGGCAATTCGCCGGGCATTGTTTGTTCCAAATTATGCCAAAACACCACTTCGTGACCGCGGCGCGTCAACGCTTCAATTGTTTTTTGAGTCACCCAAGCTGTATTGCCGCACCCTGAAAAATAATATAATCCGAACCGCATTGACGCCTCTATTGATACAAGTTAAACACTTCGTCCACGGAAGGAACGGATGGTTCGACAATATCGCGGCATTGCCCGAAACGGAAAGTATCAAAATTTTGACCGTTTTGCAGGACTTTATAATTATATCTGGCATCCACAAACGGATAAGGCGTTGCTTCTTCAGCCTTTAAAAACCAAGAAGCCGCTTCTTTCAGATTTCGATCAACTCCTCGTCCCGTTGCATACAAAATCCCCAGCATGTTCATCGAATGCGGATAGCCTAAATCCGCACCGGCTTTTGCCCATGAAAACGCCAACGCATCATCTTTGTCATCACCTGTCATATAAGAATACGCCCGCACACAGTACGCTTGTTCTTTCTTCCAATAGGAAAGCATATCTGTCGGCCGTTGCGTGCTGATGTAAGTAAACAGGTTTTTGACCAAGATATCATCCCCGGGGCGGTCTGAATGATAATAACGTTCGATTTCTGCCATTTGAGCCGGAATATAATCGGATTTTTGATAATTTTCCAACACATATAAAAATTTATTGCGTTTATTGTCCAAAGCCCATTGCCCCCATGTCTTCCAATCCTTCAACCGGCATTCCTGCAATCCTTTAAACCGAAGCGACGGGTTATCCAACATTTCGATGTTTGCGGCAATTTTCTGACATTCCTGCGGTGTAAATTGCAATTGATAGACTGAAGAGGCATACCGAGTCTGTCCCAAATTCGGGTTTTGGCAAATATCAATGCAATCGCTGTCGGGTTGTTTTAACAACACATGCCGTTCGGCCCCTTTTGTCACAATAACGGCTGACGGACGGACTTCGCGCACATAATATCCGGCCGACGTCGTCTGCATCGGAGAAACTGTTTCTTTGTTGCCGCGTTTATCTTGCAAGACGGCACTTGTTCCCGAAAGGCTGTAAACAATATATGGCTTGTTGCTTTGCGATTTATTCCATGCCAACACAGCCGGACAATCACAAGACTGAGCAGACTTCAATTGAATTCCCGATTTTTGAACGGAAGCCGAACAACTGTACATTTTTTCTTCCATTCGTTCTTTGGCTGTTTGAGTCGGCATTTGCTGCTTTAAATATTGTTCCAAAATGCCGTATGTTTCTTCGGCCGCCGGACACCCTTGCATCATTGCTTTAAACCAATAACTGTCGGCCAAAGCCTTTTGCTCTTCATTTCCGCCCCAATAAAGCGTTACCGCTACAGCATGAGCCGCTTCCGAACTGCCCAAATCCGCCGCTGTTTTTAAATATTCATAAGCTTTATTAAAGTTGCGGTCAACCATCACGCCTTTTAAATAAGCAAATCCCAATTCCTGATAAGCTTTTAACGCTGTTTCATCTTCTGCCGTTTTTAAAACCATTTTACCGTACAGGCTGTTGTTATCCACGATTTTTTGAAGCTTTTCAATATAGTGCCGATAATTACCGGCCCGTCGGTCGTCTTGAGCCGCTTCATAAACTGCCGGCACATATCCTGCATCAGCCGCTTTTTTGCAATAAAGCGCACTGTATTCATGTGTCGGATACTTTTTGCACAGCATATACATGCCTTTACGATAATTGTTTTTTGTCAAAAAAGGCGCCCAATTATGCCACGCATCCGTTTCATCATCAAAACCGCACGCATCATAAATCCAATCCATTTCTTTTTTTTCGGCAACATACATCAGTGATTCGCACTTTTTGCGGTCGGCGCGCATTTTTGTCGACGTTGTTTGAGCCAAACCGGATACGCATATCATTAATCCGCAAAAAACATATAAAAACAAACGCATGGTAACATCCCCTTTCTTTATTTAATTTAACATAATCCGCGCAAAGGACAACTAAAATTATAAAAGAGCCGCTCATTTTTTTCTTGATTTTGCACTCAAAACCCGATACGCTCGAAATCAGGGATGTAAAAATGACAGAACAAGACATATTGCCGCCCCATTTGGGGGACTATTTTTTAGGAATTACCGACACTTTTTTTGCCGTCGTTAAAGACGATGTGATTGTTCAAATCAATCCGGCTGCGCTGAAAACATTGGCTTTGACGCAGGAAGAAGCTATTGATACACCGATTTTGGAAATCATTGCCGACAGTGATCAAGAACAATTCCAACGGGCGTTGGCCAGTAAAAAACGCGTTGATTATATGAACATCCACTTCAAAAACAAATCCGGCATTTTAATTGACATGCTTGTTCGCGTCGTTCCGATTTTCGTCAATAATGAAAAAGTGTGTTTAATCGAGGCACAAAATCAAACGCCGGTTGTCAATTTAGAAAAGAAATGTAAATCGTTGGAAGAACGCTTGATAAACATTTCGCCGATTGATGTTCAAACCAATTTACCGTCTCCGGTTTTATTCAACGACCGCGTTGATCAGGCTATTTTAAGAGCTTTACGGGAAGCACGCGGTGTTTTGGCGGATGTCAAAGCTTACCTGATGGTGGTTACCGTTACGCTTACCGGATTGGATGACATTGAACTGACGCACGGAAACGAAGCCAAACGTTTTGCGGTTGAAACATTGGTTTCTCGTTTCAAGTCCAGTATTCGTAGTGTTGATACAGTCGCCAAAGGTCCGGGCGACTCTTTTTATTTCTTGTTTGAAAATGTACGGGACAAACAAAACATTTACATCATCACCAGCCGATTACGTAACTGCACGAATTTGCCGATTATTTTCAAAGAAGAACAATTACATGTCGGGATTGAAATCGGTTTTTCATCCTATCCGGATAACGGGACAAGTCCGATGGCCTTGATTAAATGGGCGAAACTTAATAATAAGTCCTAGGATAAACACTGCCTTTTGGAGCGACCGGAGCATTTTGACGGCCGCAAGCGGCTAAAGCGATACACGCACATAAAATAATCAAAAAAAGTTTTGTTTTCATTTTCAAAATCCTTTATCATGGCATCATGATGAAACAGATATTTCTTTTGACCGTTTTAGCGTGTTTTTCTTGTTTTGGCAACTTAAAAGCGCAAGAAGACGCAAAATCATCCGCATTTACATTGTTCGATTCACCCAAATCGGTGCCGACAGCTCCCTATTTCGATGAACATCATCAAGAGCACCGGTTATCCGAATTATCCGGGAATGTCATTGTTTTGAATTTTTGGAAACCAAGTTGCCGGTTGTGTTTAATTGAGTTACCGGCGCTTGACCGTTTGCGGAACGATTACAAAGACAAATCCGTTCGGGTCATTGCCGTTGCCGAAGATAAAAATGTTGAAACGATTGCACAAACGCTTCACGATCGCCGCCTGAAAAAGATGACGGTTTATTATGATGATAACGAAAAGCTGCTACACGCATTTGGCGGGCAAAAAGTCCCGCGTACCGTACTGATTAACAAAGACGGAAAAGAAGTCGGCTTTATTCAAGGCTTAGCCGACTTCGATTCCCCCGACCTGCGCCAACAGATTGAACAACTGTTTTAACGTCCTAATCAGCGCAAAGGGTTCAGAAAGTTGATTTGAACCGTCTGCATTTCCGACAAAGCATCACAAGAACGAACTATTTACACAACGCGCGGTTCGCATAGTTCCGACTGCCGACGGCAACGGAGCCTTTGGATGGATTAACGCGGAATGCGCGTTCACTATCACTTGCGGTTGCAGTCCAGACATTGCCATTAATAGAACTGGCAATCACAGGACATATTCCAGTCCCCTCATTTCCATTCCAATCGGGACAAACTTCATACATAGTCGCCAAATGACGACCATTGGCCTTGCACCAATTCGCAGCACTCCACCAATAGAGAGAGATATCACTGATACAAAATTGACCATCATCCGATAACGTCCCACCCTCACATGCCGCATGGGCTGACGTGGCCATAAAGGCTGCTACGATGGTTGCTAATAAAATTTTCTTCATTTTCTTTTCCTTTCTTTTAATTTGAACATGTTTTGCTGGTGCTATCCATTGATAAGCAATATCCATACATCGGATCCGAACCGGTGCTGCTTAAACTGCCCGTATAATCTTCTGTCGATGACGTCAACTGGCAATACATCCCGGAGGAACATCCCGTTTCTTCTCGTAAATACGTATCTGTTAAGTGGACATTTTGTTTGCATGAACCACCACTGGACGTCATTTGTTCACAAACACCATACATCGTCGATGCACCCGTTGAGCTTAAGTCGCCGGAACAGGTTTCACTCGTCCACGCGACACGGCAATATTGACCCGATGGACACGAAGTGACATTTAAATCACCTAAATGAACACCTTGTTTACATGAACCACCACTGGAGGTCATTTGTTCACAAACGCCATACATCGTACTGGCTCCTGTTGAACTTAAATCGCCAGAACATGTATCACTCGTCCATGCCACACGGCAATATTGACCGGACGGACATGAAGTAACATTTAAATCCGGCATTGTCTCATACGTTGTTGTCGGATTGATGTAGCCCGTTATTTGACAGGTTGCTCGAACCGAACCTATCGGGTTGACATATCCGGTTACTTGACAATCCGAACCAATGGCTCCGACTGGATTCGTGTACCGATAAACACATGCCGTTTCCCCACAACATGTTTGTGTCTCTTCTTGCCATGTCTTACCAGAAGCTTCACAACACGCTTGACTGTCATCCGGGTTACAACAAGCCCCCTCTAAACAAACCCCTGTTGAACATTCTGTCCCGTCAGGCAAATTGGTGATTTGATCACACCCCTCTTCAATTGTCGTGATTTCTTGACACTCCGTTGGAATTGGTAATGTCGGACACACACATTCATAATCTGTACAAACTTCACCATTTAAACAATCGTCATCCGTTGTACAGGCCGGCGGCATCTCACAATGAACCCCTTCATATCCGTTTGTACAATCACAAACACCGTTGTTACATATTCCATGTGCGCCACAATCTATTCCCAAACATGGGTCTTCTGTGCCGGAACCCGAACCTCCCGTTCCGCCCGAACCACTGCCGCCGACATCATCACAAATCGTTCCGTCCGTTCCAAAACAGAACTTCATCGCCAATCCGTC
>CALGXF010000063.1 GCA_937935995.1 uncultured Alphaproteobacteria bacterium | reverse complement strand
GTGGAAATGTCGGACAGTGTTGTACCCCGCTTGATGAAGCAACCTGTACCAACGGGACTACGACTGATGAAAACGGGTGTACCATCTGCAAGGAAGGGTGTGAATCGGATACGGACTGTAAACAGGAACAAGTATGTTTTAGCGGGAATTGTATAAAGTCAGCGGACGAAGCTTGTTCTTTAAATGAAGAAACCTTACAACCCCACATTCAAAGTTGCGATGATTATTGTGCTAACGATAGCTATTGTGAGGGGACGTGTATTGTAGAATATGCAGATGGTCCTTATGAAGATTCAAGTTGCTCTAGCGGAGTAGCCTATGGTTGTTGGATTGAGTATCTTTCAATTTACTGGTCACCTCCACGCTATGATTTATATCCTCCGGGTGGGCCGGCATATTATATAAAGTATAAAGTTTGTGGTTAATAAAATTTGTAAAAAGGAGCCAAACGGCTCCTTTCTTATTTCAATATTACTGTTTTTCATGCCGGAAAATAAAAAGAAGATTAATCCCTGTGGTACGGATGATGGTGTGCGATACAACAGGCACGGAAAAGCTGTTCTGTCAAAACGGCTCTGGCTAACATATGCGGCATTGTCATCTTGCCCATGGATAATAATAAGTTGGCTTTTTGCCGGAGCATGTCCGTATGTCCGTTAGCTCCGCCAATCAGAAATACAACGTCCGAGATGCCTCTGTTTTGGCAATCAACCAAATACTGGCTGAATTCTCGGGAAGTCATTTGTTTGCCTTTTTCATCCATCGCAATGACAACAGCCTTGGCAGGAACCGCATTTAATAACAACGTGCTTTCGGCTTTTTTCAGCTCATCCACAGACAAAGTGCGCTTTTCTTCGAATTCCTTAACGGTAATCGGCCACTTGCATTGTTTAATGTAGCCCGCCATTATTTCAAATTCCGGGCTGCCTTTTTTCATTTTGCCGATTGTTAAAAGTGTTATGTTCATCAAAACCTCTTTGTTTTTTAAAGATACGCCTTTTCTTTTGAAAAACAAGAAAAATTTTGGGTCAGAGCAATTCTTATGGAAAAGAGCGCTTGTCAAAAAAACAAAAGTATTTTATACTGACGCTTCCAAAGGAATGAAAAATGCGCTTATCAAAACAAAACTTTTATAAAAAAGCCGCTTTTGCGACGGCTTCTTGGTTCGGGACAGGATACAGCCCCGTAGCATCGGGGACGGTTGGGTCTTTGGCTGCTTTGCCGGTGTGTTGGGCGGCTAAAGAAATCGGCGGTTTTTGGGGTGTTATTTTAATGGCTTTTGTTTTGTTTTGGGTCGGCGTTTGGGCGACTAAAGAAGTTTTGAAATATACAAAACATGATCCGTCTTTGGTGGTGATTGATGAAGTTGTCGGACAATTGTTGGCTTTTGTTTTTGTTGCTTTTCTTCCGTCAACGTGGCTGATGTATGCTTTGGGGTTTGTTTTGTTTCGCTTTTTCGATATTACGAAGGTTTGGCCGGCTTGTTATTTTGATCGGAAAGTTGAAAATGCGTACGGCGTCATGTTGGATGATGTCGTGGCCGGATTATATGCCGGATTGGTTTTGTACGCCGTTTATGCGGCAGGAGTCGGATTTTAAACTGAAAGGATAAAAAATGGATAAAGAACATTTTAAACATGCATTAGAACTGTATGCAAAGGCAAAAGGGTATCAATTGTCTCCGTTTGCCGACAAAGTGATGAATCGGTGTTTAACGGTGTGTGAAGGAAAATGCCCGTGTGATATGTCTCGCGGTTTCTGTCCGTGTGGCGAACATGAAAAAGAAATTGAAGAAATGGGACATTGCCATTGTAATTTATTTTTGAAAAAAGAAGATTAATTTAAAGGGATGAAGCCGCCTCGTGAGGGGCGGTTTTTTGATGGAAAAGAAGCGGGTTTTAATACGCGCTTTTTTTTATGTAAAAAAGAGTTGACAGTGGGGG